>NZ_JBHTLT010000124.1:0-48280 GCF_042679045.1 Sporosarcina contaminans
CACACAATCAACGTCTGCCTGGGACGTTATGAGGGTAATATTAAGGATTTTATAAAAACTATAAAAGCCTTGCAAACGTTGTAGCCATGTGTTTGTGAGGCTTTTAAAATCCTTTCATTTCAATAAAAAATGTTTAAAATATAAATTAACTATCCAATTGCTCCACATTTTGTAATGCTCTTATTTGGATTACCTTCATCTTTACAGCGTTAGGTTGGGTAAAGGATAACGAACTGATGCCAAGCAACTTTAAATCTAACATAATTACTTGGCAAAATTTCAAATCATACTAAAAAAACCACCAACTCTTAACGAGAAGGTAGCTTTAATCTTTTCTGCTATTCAATTTCATACGCAATTACGGCGGGCAATGATATATTTTGATTGGCTGTGGATGGATAGCTATAGTTGCCATAGATGGTACCATATACTGTGACAGTGTCGCCAACCACAAATTCGGTAAGATCAAAGTATTTTACAAAGATAATATTGTCGTCTCATCATCAATCGCCAAGCGAATATCTGTGTAATCTCTATCTTCCAAGATCTGTACGATTGTTCCAGTGGAGTGCTTTCAGATTTATATTTATTTGGATTCTCTTTTAATTGTTTAAAGTCGATCGGTTCGACTGTTGACCAATCCATTTCTTTGATCGGTTGACCATCCATCGTAATAATTTCATCGCATGGTTCGTATAAGCTATCCTGTACGATATTCGATTCAAGCCTTCAAGCCCCCGAAAAGAAGCCATCCAATAGATATAGTTGCAACAACTGCAATTACACCTACGCCGATTACAGCACCGATTAACCACAATACTCCCTTGATCAAATAAATCCCTCCCATAACTTTTTATATTTATACATTTAGAAGTTTTTACAATTGCTGAACTCCACAAAATACCCTTTTGTTATAGTTTGATTAGGCATTTTTGGTTATAGTGTAGAATATAACTTGTAAAATGTTATTGTAACTAGTGAAACAGACGATAGTGGAGTATTCATAGTAAGAAGTTTGTGTCATAGGAGACTATTTATGAGGGTAGCAGGTATTCACTATGCAGCGATTAAACACATAGATTCCATTGAAAGTAAAGACATTCAATCTTTTCTACAAACTATTTCCGATCGTGAAGATATTAGTGTAATCATTCAAATGGTCGCTTACTAAGAGGATACAAGAATGTCTCTGAATTTCATCATAATTGGTTTGCGGATACTGATTGGGAGTTTAAGTTATCCAATCGTCAAGGAAGGGTGTACAGACGAGATCGGTTATGCTGTTGCGGGATTGACTGTAAGGACATCGATCCTCAAGAAAATCCATATAATATGATTTATTGCCTTACAAGAATTCATGAAAAAAGGTTATTGGTTCCCGATCAAAATACGTTTACTTGAAATTTGCAATTGCAGGGACTTCAAAAGAGACACTCTAACACCAAAATAAGGGAGGTGAATCAATGAATCGTATTGATAAGCGAAATCGATTTGACGAGGAAATCTTTACCTATAAATTGACGAAAGATAAAAAAGTATTTATCTATTATAAAGGAAAGCTCGTCACAACGCTTGCAGGAAAAGCGAGTGAAAAGTTTTTGAGTAAGATCCAATTAGCAGATTTCAAAGAAGCCCAATTACTAATGGCTAAGGCCACAGGTAATTTTAAGCATGGAAATGAGAAAAATCACAAGTAATTGTGTTTACCAAACTTTGATTCAGCATGCTATGAAAGGAAGAATAATGTGTCAAGTAGGTTTTATCCTACATAGAGCTGGTCGAAAAGCTTCTAATAAATTATAGTAAGAGTTGTTTGTTATAGCAAGCGAACAAAAACTAAAGTTGACGTGTATAAGTAGGCTTACCCGTACACGCGGAAAGCGACCACCTGGAAACTGAAGCAACGAGTAAATGTAATTTGTATTTTAAAAAGGGGCCTTTACAGACAGTCAATTTTCATTGTCTTTCTGGACAGCTCTGATTTCTAACATTAGATGTGCAAAACAACATGTTAAACAATTGCTACAATTTAACCAGTTAAAAATTACAGAAACAGTACAAGAGTGGCGAAAGAAGTATTTCCTATGCAGCCAACGAGATCCATTAAAAAACTAACTTATCTATACATCTATACTAACTTCAATACACAAACGGAGAATTAAATAAAGCAAGGTAGCGATTTTATGAAAATGAAAGTCTCATAGTCCAAAATATAGTCCTTAGATTTCTACTGTTGCAGCGGAAAATACACTTGTCCAATTGAATATATTTGCGTATTGAGAATTAATGATGAAACGATGAGTGAATCCAGGAATGGCTTAACTTTTCCGACGTAATCATTTTCAGACTTACAGTTGTAATCTTTTTCTAATAAAATCTCAAATTTTGCAGATATTTTATAGCTTAGAGCTCCATCACGAGTGGTCAATTGTTCTGTTTCCACAGGCTGGATGCGAGCTTTCCTTTTTCTAATATTATAATGACTACTTGACTTAGGTGTAAGAAATTCAACGGTGCCAACAACTTTAATCATCACTGTTCTCCTTAACAAAGATTGTATGCTTATAGTATTACATATTGTCAAAGGTTACACAAACGCCGAAAAACGAAACTGAATAGCCATTTCATCGTCTTCATTAAGGATGAAAATATTTAATTGTTAATTTGAATAATTATAGACAATTCATATATTTATATACTATGATAATAGGTATATCGATAGAGGAGGGCTATAATGAAAAAGGTAGCATCATTGGTTATTGCTTTCGTATTGTTGATTGGTTTCTTTCCTAATCGTTCAAATGCAGCTACTAGTGAATTAAAGGTGCATTTTATAAATGTTGGGCAGGGCGACTCAATATTGATACAGTCGCCAGACGGAAAAAATATGCTTATTGACGGGGGACCAAAATCAGCTGGAAAGTATGTCGTTGAATTCTTGAAGGATAAAAAAATAAAAAAATTGGATTATGTTGTGGCGACAAATAATCAAGAAGACCATATTGGCGGGTTAGTTGATGTACTGAAGGCATTTACAGTATCTACTTTCATTGAGTCAGGGTATACTGACAATTCCAAAGTGTATGCCGACTTGAATTCTATCGTAAAAGAAAAAAAGATTAAGGTTTCTGTACCGAAAGAGTTGGACAAGCTTCCGTTCGATTCTAATATGATTATTCGAGTGCTACATGTGAATCAAAATGCGAGTAATGGAGCTGATGCATCAATCGTTTTGAAGCTTACGTATAACAAAGTATCGTTTTTATTAATGAGCGATGCAAACATTGCAATCGAAGATCAAATCCGATCCAAATATGATGTTGCAGCAACTGTTCTAAAAAATGGCCAGCACGGTTCAAACGCAAGTAGCTCAGCGGCATTTATAAGCAATGTGAAACCACAAGCAGCTATTTTATCTTACGATAAGAAAGATCCTCCACATGCGGCGGTTGAGGCACGTCTGAAAAATGTTGGGGCAAAGACATACAAGACAGCAGATCATTGTAATATTACGGTTACTACAGATGGAGTAAAGCATTCTATTTCTAGTAGCTGCGGTAAAACTGCTGACAAGCCGGCGACTGCTAAGCAGACAACAAAGCCAACGTCGAAAGTTCGTTCAAAACCAAAACAAAACGGTAATTTGTCTTCAGGAACATATGTCATCCCGGGAGCACCGACTTCATTTAAGAATTGCACAGAATTGAGAAAGTATTATCCTCACGGCGTAAAAAGCAGCCATCCTGCTTACGCATCTAAGCATGATCGAGATAAAGATGGGTGGGCTTGTGAGAAATAACGATGAATTAGAGGGCCATGGCATTGCTGCGATGGCCTTTTACCATTCAAACATCTAAATTTTCTTTTATGTAAAATAACTATAATGGTAAGATATGAATAGAATAAGCTTATTGACAGTAGTTTTTTCTCATCAAATTACAAGGCTTCGTTATCTTTTTTCATGTTTTATAAGAAGTTTACGATGAAATTGGTTAAATGGTCTTAACATATACTATCGTCACAAGATATTTGTTTTAAAAAATTTGCCAAAGGTGTGTGAGGAATGTTATTGAATTTATTTATGATCGCTATCATTGTAATAATGGTATTTGCATTGCTTACATTGTCTGCAATTCTTCAACAATTAAGGATTATTTCTTCGCATTTTCAAATGGAAGAAGAAATGCCCACGATCGTTAGTAATGAAGAAATTGAAAAGGAATTATTAAATGAGCTGAAAAGGAACAATTTAGAGGGGTAATGGTCAATGCAACTGTAAGTAAAGGCATTTTCATTTATAGCTTTACAATTACAGAAACTAATAATGATCAACAATATAATGATGAGATTTTGGCTGGAACGAAGCTGTTACAATTTCAAGGAGTCTAAATAGATGAAGAATACATACTTTATATGGCTTACAATTCACTGTATAGTATGGGCATCTGCCATTATCAGTATGTCAGAAAGCTTAAACGAAATTCGAATTTTGGGCATCTGTTTGTTTTTTACCATCTTGTTCCTTCTGCCTGTTTTTAGATACAGACCTATGCTGCAAACATTTTTATTTTGCATACAGGCATTGACAGCAGTGATCATCTTTTTTCCGATAAACAATCAGTTAAATCCATTTGTATTTTTAGTACAAATGCTAATGATCGGTGAAGCTGTTTTTTACCTTTCTCGGATGAAAAGTCTTGCGGTCATTAGTGTACAAGTAGGATGTATTGCTTGGATTATGGTAAATGTAGATACTAATAAAACGTTCGTTGTATGGTGTATACTTTTTTATCTTTTATTGATAATTGGTATGCTGCACTATCAAGTCGTTTGCCATAGGGAAAGGGAAGTGGGCAATCGAAATGCTGCACTGTTAGATGAATACAGAAAGATGAAAAGGCTACTTATGACGGAGGAAGAGAGGGCAAGACAGGATGAGCGTATGTTGATTGGCCATGAAATACACGACTCAGTTGGCCATAAGCTGACTTCCCTTTTAATGCAATTTGAGGCATTCCGTTTAACTGCAGCTGATCAGGACAAAGAAAAGATAAATCGTTTGAAAATTCTTGCTGAGCAAAGCTTGGATGAAACAAGAAGGGCCGTAAAGTCTTTTAAACAGAAGGAAGTAGGCGGACTAATAGGTGTCATTCGTTTAATACGTAAGTTGGAATTGGAAAGCTATATGAAAATCAATTTTTCCGTCAAGCATGGTGCATTCGCAGCTCCATTAACAGGAGAGCAATCGTTTGTGATTTATCGTGCCGTACAGGAAGCGCTAACGAATATTATGAAACACAGTTCCGCTAAAGAGGCCCAAGTAATGTTTGAGTGCCCAGGCGGAAGTGTCTTTCGTTTTGAAGTCGTAAACATAACAGACCCTAATCCTTTATTTCAGGAAGGCTATGGCTTGAAAGCGATGCGGGAACGATTGGAAAAAGCGGGCGGATTATTGGAAATCCAGCATGACGGTCGTCATTTTATAGTGAGGGGCCATATTGGGTTAAAGGAAAGGGGCGAGTAGCATTATTAACGTTTTGCTTGCAGAGGATCAAGTAATGGTGCGACAAGGCTTAAAGGCGATGATCGAAACAGATGAACTTATTAAAGTGACTGGTGAAGCCGACAATGGAAAAGAAGCAATCCAGTTATGCAATCGCCAATTTTTCGATGTCGTCATATTAGATATCCGGATGCCTGTAATGGATGGAATTGAAGCCGCAAAAATTTTACGAGCTCGTTTTCCAAAAATGAAAATCCTTATGCTGACAACTTTTGATGATCAGCAATATGTTATGGAATCCCTCAAATTAGGCGTAAATGGCTATATGTTGAAAAATGGGGATACAGAATCACTTATACGTTCGATAAAAAGTGCAATTGACGGAGGACTTTCTTTAGAAGATCAAGTAGCTGCCAAAGTGATCCCTGCTTTAATTCATCAAAAGGTTGAGACACCAATCGATCCGACTTTGACGCCGAGGGAAAGAGCGATATTAAAATGCATTGGTGAAGGTTTGAATAATAAGGAAGTAGCAGATCGATTAAGTTTATCCGTCGGCACTGTTAAAAATCAAACGAGCCATATACTGAATAAGTTGGAGTTAAGGGATCGCACGCAATTAGCGATTTATGCGATTCGCCATCACATCGTGTGAAGTATAGTGTGAATTAGCTGGAGCGATGGATAGAGGGGCTACTATTATGTGAGCAGAAGTTTACCGAACGGCTTACTAAAATGAAAAACTACTGTTGATTGAAGTTAAAATGACGAAAGTAATAGCAGTTTGTTTAATAGATGACCGAGGTCAGTAGTGGCTTCGGTTTTTTTGTTTTATGATTCAAGTACAGAATATGATCTTTACGAAAAGGAGGAAAGATTGGAATGCTTGAAGCCATTCGTTTAAGTAAATCTTTTAAAGGCAAGAAGGCTGTGCAAGAAGTCAATTTATATTTGGATCATGGAGAATCGGTAGGTTTATTGGGACCGAACGGAGCTGGGAAGTCTACGACGATTTCCATGATTTCGACATTACTGAAGCCTACTACTGGTGAAATAAAGTTGAATGGAATGAATACGATTGAAAAACCATCAGAAATTAGAAAGGTTTTAGGTGTGGTACCGCAGGAAATTGCATTATACCAAGAACTTTCAGCTTATGAGAATTTAAAATTCTTCGGATCTATTTATAAATTGACAGGTAAAAACTTGGAAAAAAGGATAGAAGAAGTTATCGAAATTGTCGGGTTAGAGGAGCGGAAAAAAGATTTAGTGAAAACTTTTTCAGGAGGTATGAAGCGCAGATTAAATATTGCTGCAGCATTATTGCATGAACCGCAAATCCTAATCTTAGACGAACCGACTGTAGGGATTGATCCGCAATCAAGAAATCATATTTTGCAAACGGTACGTCAGTTAAATAGAGAGAAAGGAACTACAATCTTATATACTAGTCATTATATGGAGGAAGTTGAGCAGCTTTGTGACAGATTGTACATTATGGACCATGGTGAAATCATAGCTTCTGGAACAAAGTCGGAGTTATTAGGCATTCTATCGACGGAAGATACGATAAAACTTGGATTGAATCGAGCAGATGAAGCTTTTATGGAGTCGGTTGTAAAAATAGATGTTGTACGTAAAGTGGAATCATCTCCTTTGCATATGAAAATCATCGCAAAAAAAGGAACCAATTTGATCAGTGAGCTTGTACATCTTGCCAATAAACACCATGTACAAATTATTAATTACCAAACGGAGACACCTACTTTAGAAGATGTATTCCTTCATTTAACAGGTCGAAAGTTGCGAAATTAAGGGGGGTGTTGCTATGCGCAGTTTTATTAAAAAAGATTTTCTATTATTTTTACGAGATCGCAAGGAAATCATCATTACACTTTCACTTCCTATTCTTTTAGTGATCATACTGAATTTTGCGTTTGCCGGATTGATCGGCAATGACGAAGAATTGTCTCTTGACCTACAATTGGCGGTCGTCAATCAAGACAATGAAGAAGATTCGATTGCTCAACTGAGAGAGAAATTGATAAAAGAAGCCTCAGTAAATGAGGCCGAAGCAGACACAATTGTTGAGCAGATGAGCTTATTTATGCCGACAGAGAGGTTGGTCGATTACCTTACGAGCAATGAAATTAGGGAATGGGTGACAATTCATTCACTTAACTATCAAGAGGCAATAGAGAAGGTAGATTCAGGTGATTTAGACGGCCTTTTAGTCATACCAAAAGGATTTACGGTAAATAGCTTATATGCGGCATACACAAAAGAGAAACCGACGATTTCATTGCAATATCAAATAGATAAGGAAACGAATCATAACCAAATATTATTAAATATCATTGAAGGCTTCATAGACAATGTGAACTTTCAATATGTATTACAAGGAATTGAGGGGGCTGAAATAGAGGAAGTATCCGTTCCCGAAGGTGGAATCGAGAAGTTAAGTACAGCAGGGGGCTTTACGCTCTCTCAATATTTTACGGTTGCAATGGGAGTGCTTTTTTCGTTGTTTTTAGCGGCTACGATTGGTACAAAAACAGGAGTGGAAATAAGGCAGCAAGTATTTAATCGCATTATGTTGACAAATAGCAATCCGATTCAGTTTCTGATTGGCAAAATAGTATCCACATTTTGTTTGGTTTGGTTACAAATTCTGATAGTATTGGTTGCATCTCACTTAATTCTTGATGTATTTCATGGCCGATCCGCAACCTTTTGGGTAGGGGCAATAGGAGTCGTAACGGTGTTTTCTCTAGCGATATCGGGGCTGACTGCAGTTTTCACTTCTATATCTCTTAGAATGAAAAATACCGATGCGGCAAACGGAATTTTTATGCTCGTTATATTGTTATTCGGTATAATGGGCGGAAATTTTGTTCCGATTTACGTATTTCCTGATTGGCTGAAACAAGTTGGTGAGTGGACGCCGAATGGTCTATCGTTATCGATGATGACAAATTGGATACAGTTCGAGGAGTTGCATGAATTACTTATACCGAGCATGACACTTATCGCTTTTTTTGTACTATGTTTAGTTGTTAGTTTATCCCTTTATCCGAAAAGGGGGGTGACGCAATGAAATCAGTCATTTGGGCACAACTTTCTAAGGATAGAAGAAATCCGTTAACCGTTTTGCTTTTTATTATGGGCAGTATTCTTGCTACCCTCTTGTTTGCTCGAGGAGCCTACACACCTACAGTTGTCCCAATTTTCAGCGATGATGAAAATGCTATAGCTATTGAATCTAAGTGGGAAGTGCTGTTAAATGATAATCATGCCATTCAATTTGTAATCACTGAACCAGATCAAGCGCGTCAAGATGTGAGAGATGGGAATGCCGATGTGGCAGTGAAGTTAATGGAGTCGGATTACCAACTTGTCGCAGCAAATGAACTGCCAGGAGTCTCTTTTGTACGTCAGCATGTTGAAAAAGTGTTTTTACGCGAGGCTCAAATAGCAGCAATTACCCAATCTGAGGACGAAGAAAAGTTCCGTAGTGAAATTGAAGACTACTTATCCAATGCGCCCTTCCAGGTAGTATCTCAAGGACTTGATAATGAAGAAATTCCAAACTACGATATTCGTACTCAATTATTATTCGCTTTTACTTTTTTAGTTTCGATGTTCATCGCTGGTTTTAAAGTTAATAATGTTATGCAAGATAAGGTTTCGGGAATTTGGGATCGACTCAAAATGTCACCGATGGGCAAAGAGAGCATGTATTTAGGATACATCATCTATAGTTTTTTAATTACGCTTTTCCAAATAACCGTTGTGCTATTAGTATTCAAGTATATTCTAAACTATGACGTAGGCGATAATTTATGGATCATTATTTTGATTTCTGCGTTTTTTACATTTAGTATGATAAGCGTCGCAATGTTAATCACTGGTTTGGTAAGAACGCCGGAACAATTTTACGCGGTCTACCCTTCTTTTATTCCGCTCATTCCACTTATTAGTGGTGCATATATGATGCCAGGGACGATCACCAATCCTATTTTATTATTCATTGCGGATTTATTTCCTTTAAAACATGCAATGGATGCGATTTTATCGGTGGTTTTCTATAATGCTGGCATAGCTGATATTACGATGTCACTTATCATAATGTTGTTAATTGGAACGGTAGCGATGGGAATAGGGATCAATCTTATTGAGAGAAGAAGCAATTAATGGGGGAAAATGTTTTAACCTTGAGGATGAAACAGTTGAAAGTATAATCTGAACTATAAATAAAAATGAATGGCATTCCAATTTTTTGATAGTCAATTCTACATTATGATGACTACTTAATAAATCACTTATCTTTGTATACTTAGTATATATAAGGTAGGTGTTTTTTTTATTGTTAATACGCTTTTTATTTATAAATCATCAAGATAAAGCTAATTTTAATTCACTTATTTATATACTTAGTATATAATATGGACAGAATAGAGGAGGGAGTTAAGACATGATCAAAGTGAATAATGTTACAAAGGAATTTTATCAAGGTCAAGAGAAAACAGAAGTGTTGAAAGGGGTTCATTTACATATTGAAGAAGGAGAGTTCGTAGCAATAATGGGGCCGAGTGGGTCTGGAAAAAGTACATTGCTCCAATTACTTGGGGGGCTTGATACGCCAACGACTGGAGAAATTCAAATAAGCCATAAAATGTTAAACGAGATGAAGGAAAAAGATAGAACAGTGTTTCGAAGACGGCAAATAGGCTTTGTATTTCAAAACTACCAGCTGTTGCCCAATTTAACTGTTGAGGAAAACATCGCTTTTCCTCTACATGCTGATGGAAAACTTTCAAAGGAATATGAAAAATTGATTCATGAGTTTATACAAACTGTCGGATTGGAAGGGTTAGAGAGCAAACAAGCGAAATTGCTTAGTGGCGGTCAGCAGCAACGAGTAGCAATCGCAAGAGCACTCGTTACTAACCCAACTGTTTTATTGGCCGATGAACCGACAGGGAATTTAGATAGGGTAAGGGCTGAAGAAATACTAACGTTATTGTCGAAGTTTCATCGGGACTATAAACAAACGATTGTAATGGTAACCCATGATATTTTTGCAGCTGGTTTTGCGGACCGAATCATCCTTTTTAAAGATGGAGTAGTCGATCAAGAGATTTCTAGAAAGGACAGTGACTATGCTAAGTATTTGGCGAATTTCATGGCGTAATATGACGCAAAACAAGAAAAGAGTCTTTTTTACTTTGCTGGCAATTATTTTAGGAACATCCTTTTTTACATCTATGCTCATCGCCGATAAAACAACAAATGATGTTTTTAACTATTATGAGCAAATGTATGTGGCGAATGCGGATTATTGGGTTTTAAGTGACGATCATACATTTTCCGAAAAATTGATTTCGCCGATACAGGATGATCCATCCGTTTCCAACACATTACTTGCCTTAGATAAGCAAGCATTTTTTGAGCTTGATGGCAATTATTCGCTGAATGAAAGGTCTGTGCGAATTACCGGTGTGAGTGATCAAACAAGTCCGCTATTAACGCTACCAGTAATCGAAGGAAACTTGGATAATGACGGAATCGTTTTAACACAAGCAGTCGCAACACTGTTAGAGGTCGGAGTAGGAGACGTAGTTCGATTTTCCAATTTAGGGGAAGCAAAGGTTTCCGCAATCGTTGAGTACACACAATTGCTTGCGAGCCCTAATAATTGGGAACGCGCTGCCTCGACAAGTTTTCGTGTAATGGCTCCGCTCCATATGGTAAGGGAATGGACGGGGATTGAAGATGAAATTTCCTATATGCGTTTTCAGACGAGTGACGATGGAGAGGAATTATTCCACTCAATGCAAGCTCAATTCCGTGGTACAAACGCTTATATTGAACCTGTAGTAGCTGATGATCTCCAGAGCAATGATATTGGAGGTTTATATACTTTCTTTTATTTAATTGCTGGATTATCGATCTTTATTAGTGGGTTTATTGTATTTAATATGATTTATACGACTGTTATTGAGAGAAAAAAAGAATTTGCGATTATGAAAAGCCTTGGCTATACACAATTTGCCGTTTCCAAAGTCGTTCTAACCGAAATATTACTTCTATCGCTTGTTGGCACAATCGTTGGTGTACCGATCGGTATTTGGCTTGGAGATTTATTTATGAAAGCCCTTCTCAGTGTTTTCGAGTTTGATATGGTTTACACATTAAATTGGATGTACCCTATGATTGTATCCATAATTATAGGATTGCTGTTTCCAATAGTATTTTCTCTTTTTCCAATTTATTATGCAGGCAAGACCTCGATTTTATTAACATTAAAAGAGGTAGACTTTCGGGACATTATACAAAAACAATTCTACTATAGGGGGATTGTTTCGATTGGGCTGCTGTTGTTCGTGTTTATTGATCATCCAATTTCATATGCGGCTACTCTGTTAGGTGTTATTCTTATCTTCCCATGGATAATTATCGGTTTAAGCAAAGTAATCAAATCCATTTCAAAATTCTTTTTACGTTTTCCTATTACATTGGCAACTCAAAATGTCTACCAACAAATTAACCGCAACAGTAATACTGCGGTTATACTTTCAATTGGCATTTCAATTATATTGTTGCTCGGTGCAGCCGTTGCAGCGGCACCAGAAGGTTATGAAAAAGAAATCAGGCATACGTTTGGAGGAGATATAAGAGTCACTTCAGAGACACCATGGTCTGATGAAGATCTATCTACAATCGCTTCTTATAATACTGTTACCAATGTACAAACATTAACAGAAGCAACCCCTATAACATGGGAAACAATTAACGGGGAAAGAAGGCAATTTTCCGTTCTATCTGTGAATGAAAATGGGCCAACTCTATTTGAAAATGCCCAAAATCATATTCAATATGAAAATCTAAGAGAAGAGCCTTCTGTGTTGCTTGGAAATCGTGCCTTCAATGAATGGGGAGGATCAATTGGTCAACGCATTCTCATGAATACACCTAATGGTGAACAGTTCTTTAAAGTAATCGGGGTCGTGAAGTCATCTCATTATGCAGGATACGTCGCATTTATCGATGAAACTAACATGCAGAACATTTTTGGGTGGACAAATAGTTTTGACCTTTTGCTTACTGTAAGCAATCGTGCAGCGAACGATTCCATACGTGATCAGTTATGGTCGGATTTTGGTGGACATCTTTCAAAAGTTCAAACTGTAGAGGATGAGATAAAATCTACAACTTCGGCAGTTTCTGGAATGAACGAACTCCTTTTAGTAATGTTGATTTTGATCATTGGATTAGCGAGTGTTGGCACAGCAAATACATTATTAATGAATACGTTGGAACGTATTTCGGAAATCGGCACAATGCGTGCAATCGGCTTTACAAAGGAACAGGTTCGAAATATGATTTTATCTGAAGGTGTAATTATTGGGCTATCAGGAGTCATAGGAGGCATTGGCACGGGTGTGTTGCTTATATTTATAACAAGTAAATCTGAGCTGATGGATGGATTTATGTCATTCCAATTACCTGTGTTCGATATGATGCTTTCTATAATTGCCGGAATTTCATTAAGCCTTTGTGCAGCCTATATTTCAAGCAGAAGTGTAAGTAAAATGGATATCCAAACATCACTCAAAGAAGGTTGATAGATTGTCAGTAAAATATGGGATATTAACATTATTATTCCTTCACAAACATCATGGATACGATTTGAAATTAAAGTTGGATTCTCTATTAGGCGTGAAAGGAAAAATCAACCCGGGGCAAATTTATACAACTCTGGATCGATTAATGCGTGATGAGCTTGTTTCCTCGCCAGGGGTGGATG
Source organism: Sporosarcina contaminans (assembly GCF_042679045.1). Taxonomy (NCBI): domain Bacteria; kingdom Bacillati; phylum Bacillota; class Bacilli; order Caryophanales; family Caryophanaceae; genus Sporosarcina; species Sporosarcina contaminans. The sequence continues at coordinate 13,314 of NZ_JBHTLT010000124.1, forward strand.
ATCAAGAAAGAAGAATATATGAAATCGAGTCAAAAGGGAAGGAAGAGTTAAAAGACTGGCTACTACAACCAGTTCCTTATCATTCGACTAAGGAGGACTTCTTCTTTAAATGGAGCTGTGCCCGAACGATTCAATTCACTGACGAAAAGGTAATGTTAGAGCAACAAAAAGCGATGATTATAGAAGCGGTTATGGAATTAACCCAATTGAAAACACAATTACTAATAGATGGAGATGAGAATAAATATTTATTAATTACAGGTACATTGCTGCATTTAGAAGCAGATCTAAATTGGATTACCCAGGTCGAAAATAGAAACCGATAGGATAAAAAAATACGAAAGAGAAAGACACCAATTCGTTTAAATTTGGATTGTATTGGTGTCTTTTCACATTAGAGCGTCTATCAAAGTAAAACGGCATAGCATACTGTTGGTGTTGTAACTGATGTTTTTATTCAGCTACTTGTCCACCATTCATCAGATAATGAATTGCGTCCTCCAATAGTCGAATATCCGTTTTTATTTCTCCTTTAACACATAAAGGACATCTCTCAACATCTATATAGAGCCTATTCAGTTCGATCATTAAGAATTTTGTTTCGTATTTATACATAAAATCGCTCCTTCATGCCTAATATACCCACTGCCAATTTAGGTCAAACGACTTATTCAGCAATTTTATTTTAGCATTACGTCTTAGGTGAAAACGATTTATACAATTGTCTTATAAAGCACTGTTTAATGCTTGATATTCACCTAAAAAAACATTTTATCATTATAGAAAAATTGCTTGTTCACAACAATTCCGATGGTAAAATATGTACAGGAGGAATTATTATGGAAAGCATATTAAATGGAGTTCCTGCAAATATATATCATTCGTTGATCAAGCATAATCCAGATCCGATTTTTATTTTAGATAGAAATGGCTTTGTAATTGAGATAAATAGGGCTGTTGAATCTATTTTCGGTTATCGTCCAGAAGATGTTATTGGAAAAAGATGCGAATTAGCTAACGGACAAATCTATGATTTTTCGGGGTTCTCTTCTTATGAAATAACGACACACAATAAAAATGGGCAAACATTGCATTTACAAGTAAAAACCTTACCGATGTTTGAAGATAATGTGCTCGTTAACATTTTATTTATTGTAAAAGACTTAACGAGTCTTGTTCAAAATAGAATTGATTTACAAAAAATGTCTGAGAACTTGCGTTCCATTTACGAAACATCTGCTGATGCGATGGATATTATCGATTTAAACGGCAATGTAATTCAAGTGAATAAAGCATTTGAAGAAATGTACGGTTGGAAAGCCGAAGAAATAATTGGGAAGCCAATGCCTACGATTCCAGAAGAGCGTCTTCAACAAGTGCATAAAGAACGTCAACAAGTAGCGAATAATGGAAGTATAAAAAATTTAGAAGTGAACTGTCTTAAAAAAGATGGGACGCTTATTCCTGTCAATATATCGATTTCGCCTTTGCGCGACGAGCATGGAAAGGTGATTGCATTTTCTGCAATATCCCGCGATATTTCTGAACGAAAAGAATGGGAAAGAGCTCTAAATAAAAGTAAAAACAAATACAAATCATTGCTGAACGCCTTACCGGAGCCCAGTTATGTACAAAGCGGCGGAATCATTAAGTATATAAATCAAGCAGCAGTAAAGCTTTTAGGTTATAGCCACCCGTCTGAAGTTTTAGGGCGGCATGTATTGGAACTATCCCATCCTGAATCACATAGCATTATAAAAAGGATGATTAGACAATTAGCTAATGAAGAAAATATACCTGCCCAAACAATTGAACTAAAAATGGTGCGCGCCGATCATTCGGTGTTTACTGCAGAAATTACATTTATCGGTATAGAGTTTGAAGACAACCTATCTGTCCATGTACTATTTAAAGATATTACAGAAAAAAAACGAATTGAAGAAGCTCTAATACGGAGTGAAGAGAAGTATCGTTTAATCGCAGAAAATATGACAGATTTGCTGACGATCGTCGATGATCAGAGGAATATTAAATACGCATCGCCTTCCACTTCCTCTATATTAGGGTACATGCCTGAGCATTATGAAGGAAATAGAGCTTTTGGAAAAGCACATCCTGATGATCTACCTATGATTGAGCGTAAAATGAATGAGCTATTTCAAACGAAAGGCACAAATGAAATGGAATTTAGATATCGCCATAAAACATTGGAATGGATTTGGCTTGAAGCGAAAGGCACTTATTTTATCGATGAAGAAAATGGCAAAGGTTTCTTACTATATGTTTCCCGTGTAATTGAAGAGAAAAAAAGAATGCGGGAAAAGCTGAAACAGATGGCTTTTCATGATGAGTTGACAGGTTTGCCAAATCGGCGTTTATTCCAAGAGAAACTAAAACAAGTTTTATTGGATTCAAAGACGAATCATTTGAAATTCGCGTTACTTTATTTGGATATCGATAAGTTTAAATGGGTAAATGATCATTTAGGACATGCCACTGGCGATGAATTGTTGAAACAATTTGCGGTTCGAGTATCTGGAATCCTTTCTGATCAAGCCGTATTGGCTAGACAAGGAGGAGATGAATTCCTTTTACTGTTGCCAGACATTATAGACGAAGATGATGTGAAAGCAACTGCTGATCGAATTGTGAAAAACTTACAAAGTGAGTGGAATATCGCAGGCCATCATTTTACAACAACATCGAGTGTGGGTGCAGCAATGTATCCTCAAGACGGCACGACAATTGATGAATTGTTGACATTTGCGGACCGCGCGTTATACAATTCGAAAAAAAACGGACGCAATTCGTATATGCTGTATTCAGATAGTCTTGAATAGGAAAATGAAATAGATTGTATTCAGAGAGACACCATTCATATAGGAATTCGTGTCTCTTTTTTGTTTATTCAACCTATAGACGAAGACATTCATTCGATAAAGAAATTACATTAGCAACTTAAAGTCAAATAAAAACACACTGAGGGATTCATTTCAGTGCGTTTGTTTGATGTCAATAGAGCAAAAGTGTTTATTTTTGCGGATAAATGCTATTTGGCTCTGGACCACTTGGATCCATGCGCTCTAATTTTGATTGCTCGACATCCTCTTGGAAGCTCAAGCCTTTTTCAAATTTAGATTTTGGATTTACGCCGTTTGGTTCATGTGTTTGTGATTCCATCTCTCTTTCGATATGCTTATGGTCTTTCAACATCTTTTCATTGGCAATATAATCATTTTCAAAATCTTTATCCATTTTACTCTTCCGGCGTTTTTCTTCGGCTGCTTGGCCATCATTGTATTTGTTGTCCATTACTTCTCCTCCTTCACATCCCTTGCGATCGGGAATGTTTCAAATAGAATAGCCGTTTTTCGGTAATGTTAAACCTCTTTGATTATAGTGAAAATAGGGAATAGTACTATTTTTAATAGGCTGTTTCAAAGAAAACTATTTTATGTTATATTGTTAACACGTTAACGAACTAAAGCATTGAAGCGGAAGGGGATATAATATTATGAAAAAATTGTTGGCATATATAATCATAGCTTCAACCTTGCTCATCACTTTATCAGCATGCGGAAATAGTAATGGTAGTGCAGACGGCGATCAGGCTAAACTCGTAATCGGGGTAGATGATAAGTTTGCACCAATGGGCTTCCGAGATGAAAACAATGAATTGACTGGGTTTGATATTGAGTATGCAAAGGCTGCAGGAGAAGCAATGGGAATGGAAGTTACATTTCAGCCAATTGATTGGAAGACGAAAGAAACAGAACTAAGCAGTGGACGTATTGATTTAATATGGAATGGCTATACGATTACAAATGACCGAAAAGAAAAAGTCCTTTTTACGAAGCCTTATTTAGAAAACGAGCAAGTCATCGTCACAAAAGCGGATTCATCAATCGATCGTTTAGAGGATTTATCCGATAAAGATGTTGCTTTGCAAGCCTTGTCCTCCGCAGCTGATGCGCTAAATGGAAGTCCTGTAAGACAGACAGTTAAATCTATAACAGAGTATGCAGATAATGTTTTGGCTTTAACAGATTTAAAAGCTGGCCGTGTGGATGCAGTTGTCATTGATGAAGTTGTCATTGATTATTATATGGCAAAAGAGGAAGGGCAATTCAAAGTACTGGATGAATCGTTATCCTCTGAGTTGTATGGAATTGGTGTAAAAAAAGGAAATGAAGCATTGTTGGACAAGTTGCAAAACGCTTTAAATCAATTAAATGATGATGGAACAGCAGAGAAGATATCGCAAAAATGGTTTGGCGAATCTAAAGTTTTAAAATAACGAATAAGGAGGCGAGCGATTATGTCGATCGATTATTTACTTTCCATTTTAAAACCCATGTTAGAGGGTGCACAAGCAACGATTTTGCTTTTTTTGATTGCCATTATCGTTTCAATTCCTTTAGGGTTCCTGTTAACACTTGCTTCTACAAGCTCAATTAAGTGGCTCGCATGGTTGACAAATGGATATATTTACGTAATGCGTGGCACTCCTTTGTTGCTTCAATTATTGTTTTTTGTATTTGGATTACCATTAATACCTGTTATCGGTGAATATTTAGTATTGGATCGGTTTGTAGCTGCATCTTTAGGATTTATATTGAATTATGCAGCCTATTTTGCGGAAATTTTCAGAGGCGGCTTGCTTGCGATTGATAAAGGACAGTTTGAGGCCGCTCAAGTACTTGGCTTGAATCGCTTTCAGACGACTACTCGAGTCGTAATGCCTCAAATGTTTAGGATCGCACTTCCAGCGGTAGCAAATGAATCCGTTACGTTAGTAAAAGATACAGCCTTATTGTATGCAGTTGCTGTACCAGAACTGCTGCATTTTGCACAAACTGCAGTAAATAGAGATTTTACAATCGTGCCTTTTGTGTTGGCAGGTGTAATCTATTTATTCATTACGTTATTGTTAACAATGTTTTTTAAAGTATTGGAAAGACGAATGCGCTTCAGTTAATGGATCAGAGAGGATGTGGATAAGATGGCTATTTTGGAAGTGAATAATGTAAAAAAAAGCTTCGGCACGCTTGAAGTGCTAAAACAAATTACATTTGAAATTGAGCGGAATGATGTAATTGCGATTATCGGTCCATCGGGTTCGGGTAAAAGTACGATGCTCAGAAGTTTAATTCATTTGGAGGAGATTGACGAGGGCAGCATTATTGTCGATGGTAATCCAATGGTACAAGATGGCGTCTATTCCAAACCTTCCGAACTGAAAAAGATTACATCTAAAATGGGAATGGTGTTTCAGCATTTCAATCTGTTTCCACACCTCACAGTCGTTGAGAATATTGAACTATCTCCCAAGTTAACAAAAAAGATACCTGTAAAACAGTTACGAGAAAAAAGTTTAGAGCTATTGAAGAAAGTCGGTTTATCGGAGAAAGCGGATGTGTTCCCGGCAAGTTTGTCAGGAGGTCAAAAACAACGAGTCGCAATCGCAAGGGCGTTAATGATGGAGCCAGATATTCTATTATTTGACGAGCCTACTTCGGCATTGGATCCTGAATTGACTGGTGAAGTGCTGCAAGTGATGAAGGATCTTGCGACTGAACAGATGACGATGGTTGTCGTTACGCATGAAATGGGTTTTGCCAAAGAGGTCGCAAATAAAGTGATTTTCATGGATGATGGTAAAATTGTAGAAGCTGGTACTCCTTCAGAAGTAATTGAAAATCCGAAAATAGATCGGACGCGAGCATTTCTCCAAAGAAGCTTGCATAAATAATTCAGTTTTTAAAGTCTTTTCGACATCACTGTGAACATGGCATTTGTACGGTTAAAATATGTTAAACTACGATGTAGAAGAGATTTGGAAAGGATGTATTTTGTGCATGAGCCAATCTATCGGAGAGCAACAAGGGAAGCCTTTTAAAAAGAGGAATTATCGTCCAGCTATTATACTATTATCGGTCATACTCATCGGTGCGATCGGTGTACTGTCGGGATTGCCGGGGGTAGAAGATTTTGATGCGTTCGATGTAACGATTCTGCCTTTAATGAATGCAATATTTAATACGTTCACATTTCTGTTTTTAGTAGCAGCTCTTATTGCAATTAAAAAGAGAAAAGTGGATGTCCATAAGAAATTTATATACGCGGCGTTTGTTACGACTACGTTATTTTTAGTTACATATGTAACGTTCCACTATGTTTCGCCATCTACACCATATGGCGGGGATGGAATTTTGAAATACGTCTATTATTTTGTTTTAATTACACATATTGTGTTAGCTGCAGTTATCGTGCCTCTTGCATTGACAAGTGTTGCACGTGCTTGGAATAGAGAGCATGAGCGCCACCGGAAAATTGTAAGGTGGACGATGCCGATTTGGTTGTATGTAAGCTTTACAGGTGTGTTAGTTTACATCTTAATTTCACCGTATTATTAATAGGTTTGAATACCCCTTCTCGGTGCATTCTGGGAAAGGGTTTTTTTTATATGTATGAGGAAATAATAATGATTTCCAATCGTATGGTAGTGTAAATGAGAAGCATAAATGGAGGTTTTGTTATGAAAAAAAGGTAGAAAATTTATTATGAAAGAGAAACCGAAGAGCTTCGTAAAAAGAATTTCCGTGCCGATTCTCTTGTTCGTAAATTGAATGATAGTCCTTTTGAAGATGACAAATTGAAAAAGGAGATCATTAAAGAGCTATTCGGCAGAACAGGTGTAAATCCAAATATCGAACATAATTTTCATTTTGACATTGGATATAATCTTCACGCTGGAGATCAGTTTTATGCGGATACAACTGCACAATTTTACATATAGCAGAGGTAGTCATCGGCGACAATTGTTTGACAGGCCTAAATGCTGGCATATATACTGCCGGACATGCTGTTGAGCGATTGCGGTGGTAAATTTATCGATTTTGAAAAATGGTAATAGTGCATAAGCATTTCGATTATCTACTTTAGATGCGATTTGTAAAGTTATAGTTTGTATTTTATATTCATTGAATGCAGCATTATACACAAATAAAACCGGCATGCAATTTTTGCATGCCGGTCTTTTCATTAAACAAACGGGCGATCAAGATTATCTGGACGTTCTGGATCAATATAATCACTATCGACTAAAATGAGTATTTTTCCCTCATTAAAATATTGATCATAGCGATTTGCTTCTTCTTCGGGAATTCCCATTCCGATGAGAGCACCCGCTAATCCACCAACACCTGCACCTGCTGCGGCGCCTGTTATGCCAGCTACAATCGGTCCAGCAGCTATAATCGGGCCGATACCAGGTATGGCAAGTGCACCTAAGCCAGCCAAAACACCTCCGAGACCACCTAATACACCCCCGGTAGCAGCGCCTGTTGCAGCACCGTCCGCGGCATGTGTTCCGGTTTCATCCTCAATATGTCCGGCCCGATCTCTATCTTTGCTTATGATTGAAATATCAGCAGAACGATAGCCTTGTCGCTTTAAATCCTCAATTGCTGCCACCGCTTCAGATTCTGTATCATAATATCCAACTACACGTCTTTGTACCATGTGTATACGCCTCCTGAATTATTGTTGATCATGCTATTTGAAAAATACCCTAAAATATGAATCTGAAACTTTTACATTTTAATTTCAATGAAGATCATTTACCGATTGATTATGAAACTGTTATTAAGGGTAATTTCAAGGTAGCTTGCTATTAATAGGAGGAGTATTTATGGATTACATAATAAACGGCATGAAATTGGTAATTGGAATAATTGCGTTTATGGTTGTCATTCGGTTGCTCGGAAAAAAACATTTAGCAGAAATGACCCCATATGACATCATTTATTTAATTATGTTTGGAGGAATATTGGAAGAGACTTTGTATGATCGGAAAACTTCAGTATTCATGTTTTTGTTTTCACTGGGAATATGGGTTTCGGCAATTTATATAATTGAAAAATTAGTTGCTAAATCGAATACCTTGCGAGTTGTTTTAAAAGGGGAACCAGATCAACTAATTGAGAATGGGAAAATAAATAAAAAGCTCTTTGATAAAAATCAACTGGAAATGGAACAACTTAGAACGATGCTGAGGCAGCAAGGGATCTTTTCATTAAGAGAAGTGAAGGACTTATACATTGAGCCTGGCGGTGAAATTTCCATAAACCAATATGCGAAATTTAAGGCTGTCACAGCTGCTGATTTGAAATTGGAATTAGAAGAAGAGGATCCAAGTGTGCTGTTAATCGATGAAGGGCAAATACAGGAAGAAGTGCTCCATGCGATCGGTAAAACACGACAATGGCTTATGGATGGACTTTCACAAGAAGGATATAAAGTGATAGATGAGATTTTATATTGTGAGTGGTCCAATTCACATGGTTTTTTTATTCAAAGCTATAAAGGCAATGACAAATAATAATCTGCCAAGTATTTACTACCCTATTTTTTTACAAAGAAGTGGTATACTTTATCGTGACATCGGAACGCAATTTTGATATGGAATGATCTATACGTATTATTCCGGGGCTTATTCGTTTGAGCTTATATTTTTGTATATGACTGAAAAAAGTTATGTGAGAATCAGTAGGAATAGGGTTGGACGTGACTTTCCTATGTGCTTAAGTGCATAGATGATTTTTGTTTGAATATGCGTATGAATTAGATGAATATGTATTTACGTTGATTTACTAGTCGTTTATTGTAAGGTAAGTTGTTTTACGCATTTGATATATTATGCGTATTTGAAAGGAATATTTGTCATTTTGGATTTGGGGTGGTTTTTTGAAGCAGTTGGCTGGTGGTTTACAATGGGCTGTTTTTCTGATCGCGTCCTCTATTGCGGCTCCTATTGCCATTGCACATGTGTTTGGAATGGATGCTGCGGAAACGGCTTCCTTCATTCAGAGAACGATGTTCGTTTTAGGAACTGCATGTGTTGTACAGGCAGTTATTGGACATCGGCTCCCGATTAATGAAGGCCCTGCCGGTTTATGGTGGGGGATTTTTGTCGTTTATGTAAATATGGTTGGCATTCTCTATGCGACTGCGGATGATGCTTTACAAGCATTGCAAACCGGCATGATCGTTAGCGGCGTGCTTTTTATTTTGTTGGCGGCGTTCGGTTTTATTTCGAAAATGAAAAGGTTGTTCACACCTACAGTTACATTCACTTATTTAATGTTGCTGATCTTTCAATTAAGTGGAACATTCATTAAAGGAATGGTTGGTGTTGAAACTTCAACTGATCCGATTGATGGCATTGTTTTTATTGGAAGTTTATTGACGGTAATCGTCACGTTTATAACGATGTATCATAAAGTGACGTGGGTATCAAAATATTCTGTGTTGCTATCGATTGGGTTCGGCTGGATTGTTTTCATTTTGTTGGGCAAGGCACAATCTATTCATACTACTTCTAATAGTATCGTTCGCTTCCCTGAAGTTTTTGTTTACGGCAAGCCTGTTTGGGATAGTGGAGTAGTAGTAACAGCATTCTTTATTACGCTCTTATTGATTGCGAACATGATGGCATCGATTCGGGTAATGGAAAATTTGTTGAAGCATTCCTTTCAAAAAGAAGTGTCTGATCGTACGAGGGAAGGATCGATTGCTTCTGGGATCAATCATTTATTGGCAGGAGTTTTCTCAGCGATTGGACCTGTTCCTATTTCCGGCTCAGCAGGATTTGTCGGAACTACACGGATGGCTTCATTGCGCCCCTTTATTATAGGAAGCCTTCTTGTAATGATCATGACATTGTTTCCAGCAATCATGTCATTTTTCGCAGCACTGCCAGCGCCGGTTGCCTATGCGGTCACATTTGCTATATTTGCAAAAATGGTTGAACTGGCTTTTGCAGAAATGGAAATGGAGAATGATAAAACAATCGGTTATCGTGTAAGTGCACTTGGGCTAATGATCGGTGTTGGATTAATGTTTGTTCCAACTGAAAGTATGATGCACTTGCCGGCGATCCTTTCTGCAGTACTCTCTAATGGATTAATCATAGGTACGTTGGTGGCAATCACGGTTGAGCAGTTTTTACGAGCAATGAAAAAAAGACGGTCCGTTTAAGTTCATTATGTAATAAAGTTTTTAAACAATAAGGAAGGATGTTAACAATGAAAGCATATCCAATGATTATTGATGGCAAGGAAGTTAAAGATGGACTGCCGGTAATTGAGGTCGTCAATCCTGCAACGAATGAAACGATAGCGACTGTTCCGAAAGGAGGCGCTAAAGAGGCTGAAATGGCAGTATCCGCTGCACATCAAGCATTTGAAGAGTGGTCGAATCGTTCGGCATATGAAAGAAGCAGCCTTTTGAAAAGATGGTTCGAATTGATCGATGAAAACATTGAAGATCTATCAAGAACTATGACTGTAGAACAAGGAAAGCCATTATCAGAAGCACGTGGAGAAATGAATTATGCAAATGGCTTCATTTCTTGGTATGCGGAAGAGGCGAAGAGGATTTATGGAGAAATGATCCCTGCCACTCAAACGACAAAACGAATTTTCGTCCATAAGCAGCCTGTAGGGGTTACTGCGGTAATTACACCATGGAATTTCCCTGCTGCAATGATTACACGTAAAGTCGGACCGGCTTTAGCGGCTGGTTGCACAGTTGTCATTAAGCCGGCTGAGCAAACTCCGATTACCGCTATTAAATTAGTGCAATTATGTTTACAGGCAGGAATCCCTGAAGGTGTCGTCAATGTCGTGACAGGTGATGCATCGGCAATTGGCGATGCATGGTTAAAGGATGAAAGGGTGCGTAAACTTACTTTCACAGGCTCAACAGAGGTTGGTAAGCTGTTAATGAGAGGTGCCGCCGATACAGTAAAGAAAATTTCATTGGAACTTGGCGGCCATGCTCCGACAATTATTATGGATGATTGTGATATTGATAAAGCAGTGGACGGTGTCATTGCAGCAAAATTTAGGAATGCCGGACAAACTTGTGTATGTGCGAATCGTGTTTATGTTCAAGAGTCTATTGCTGATCAATTTTCAGCTAAAATGATTGAGCGTGTGAAAGAGTTGAGAGTCGGCAATGGATTGGATGAAGGCGTAACGATTGGGCCATTAATTGACGAAGCCGCAGTGAATAAAGTTCAACAGCATGTTGATGACGCTGTTTCAAAAGGAGCTACAATTAAAGTCGGTGGTAAACGTAAAGAAGGGCTGTTTTTCGAGCCAACAATTTTAACAAATGTACAAGACAATATGTTATGCATGCGTGAAGAGACGTTCGGCCCGGTTACGCCAATTACTGTTTTTACTACAGAGGAAGAGGCGATTCAAAGGGCAAATGATTCGATTTATGGACTTGCTGCATATGTATTTACCGAAAACCTTTCAAGAGGAATTCGTATCAGTGAAAAATTGGAATATGGCATCGTCGGATTGAATGATGGATTGCCTTCGACTCCACAAGCGCCATTCGGTGGTTTTAAACAAAGCGGTTTAGGAAGGGAAGGAGGTTATTACGGATTGGAAGAATTTATCGAAGTAAAATATATATCAGTCGGTCTATAATCCGGCAAAAGTAATAAATAGTACGGCTATCGAAAAATTCAACCCGATGGCCGTTTTTCGTTTGCAAAAAATCTATAGGATTCAATGAAGAAAAGTGATAGACTGATAGCGACAACTGAGAAAAGGGGGATTATTTTGCTTTTCAAGAAAACTGCTACATTCATAACAGCTATAATGCTATCTTTTGCTGCTTTGTTCACACCGTTTCCTTCTCATGCTGAAGCCCATGCCACAAATTCCTATCAGTCTTTGGAAAATACAATTAATGCTATATTATCGGACGCATCTATAAAGTCTGCTATGACAAGTGTCACTGTCCGTAAAGCCTCAACCGGAGAAATTGTTTACGAAGCGAATGCAGACCGAAAAGTGACACCGGCTTCGACTTTAAAATTGCTCACTGCAGCCGCAGCTTTAGAAACATTAGGGGAAGATTACCGCTTTACAACGGATGTATTAACGGATGGAACAATATCGAATGGCGTTTTAAATGGCAACTTGTATTTACGTGGTCAAGGAGATCCGACTTTAATGAAAAAGGAGCTGGATCAATTTGCCGCAACCTTATCAAAATTAGGGGTAAAAAAGATTAATGGCGACTTAGTCGGAGATGATCAATGGTTTGATAATATACGTCTATCGCCAAGCATTGATAAAAGCGATGAAACCTATTATTATGCTGCTCAAATTTCTGCATTAACTTTATCGCCAAATGCGGATTATGACGCTGGCACAGTGATCGTAGATGCAAAGCCTACGAAAAAAGGGTACAAGCCTAAGATATCCGTGACACCTGACGAGGGTATTGTGACGATTGTCAATAAAGCAAACACGGTAGCGAAAGGGAAACGTAACACTTTATCGATTAAAAGGCAACACGGAACGAATAAAATTATGGTATCAGGTAACATCCCAGTAGGCAGCAGCAAAAGGGAATGGGTAACTGTTTCGAACCCAACTGCTCATACATTGGCGATTTTCAAAAGCTCCTTATCTTCAAAAGGAATAAAATTCAGCTCAACTTCTAAAAATGTACGAAGACAAGCGCCAGACACAGCTAAAGTCTTGGCGGTACATAAATCAATGCCGTTAAAAAATTTGATGATCCCATTTATGAAGTTAAGCAATAACACACATGCAGAAATATTAGCAAAAACGATGGGCAAAAAAGTGTATGGGGAAGGCAGCTGGAATGCTGGATTGCGTGTCATGCATGAATATGCAACATCCATCGGATTAGACGCTTCTGAATGGCACTTTGAAGACGCATCGGGCATGTCGCACAAAAACAAAGTATCCTCAGCGCAACTAACTGAATTATTATTACTCGTTCGGAATGCACCTTGGTATGGCAGCTTTGTAAAATCGCTGCCGATTTCAGGCATTGATAATCGTTTCGTTGGAGGAACATTAAGAAATAGATTGGCATCACCCTCTGTAAAAGGTAAAGTAATAGCTAAAACGGGGAGTTTAAATAACGTCAAATCTTTGGCAGGATATGCAGAGACAAAAAGCGGAGAAACATTAGTTTTCACGATTTTGACGCAAGATCATAAAGATAGTACGCTTCCTTCGATTGACAAAATTGCAACAGCGATTACAACTACGCCCATCTATTAATAAAATAATAATTATGAAAACCGCACCTCAATTGTTGAATTATCAAACAATGAAGGTGCGGTTTTGTTATATTAATAAATCAAATAACGTACTGTCTTTGTTCACTTCCTTGAAAGGGAAGCCATTTTGTTCCATTCGATCTAACAGCCTCGGGTAATCTTCTTTCCTTTTTAGCTCAATACCAACAAGTCCGGGTCCGTTTTCTTTGTTATTTTTCTTCGTATATTCAAAAGTAGTAATGTCATCATCCGGCCCCAATACGAAATCTAAAAACTGACGCAATGCACCTGCACGTTGCGGGAAATTTATAATGAAATAATAGAGCAGTCCTTCATGGAGTAGAGATTTTTCTTTAATCTCTTGCATCCTACCGATATCATTATTTCCACCGCTAATCACACAAATAACCGATTTCCCTTTAATCTCTTCTTTATAATAATCAAGCGCTGCAATAGGTAATGCGCCTGCCGGTTCAGCAATAATTGCATGTTCATTGTAAAGGTCCAATATTGAAGTGCAAACTTTGCCCTCAGGGACACTAATGATATTGTCTACGTATTTTCTACAAATTTCATAAGTCAGATTGCCGACACATTTAACTGCTGCGCCATCAACAAACTTATCAATCGTTTCAAGTGGTGTCACCTTATTGTTCTCGAAGGAAGCTTTCATGCTTTTTGCGCCAGATGGTTCGACCCCGATCATTTGTGTCATAGGGGATAGATTTTTAATATAGGTGCTAATGCCTGACATAAGACCGCCGCCGCCAATGCTTGCGAATACAAAATCAATTGGTTCATCAATATCGTTCATCATTTCTACCGCGACAGTTCCTTGGCCAGCAATAATGTCTTCATCGTCAAACGGATGGATGAATATTCTGCCTTCCGTTACTGCGCATTCCATCGCTTTTTCGGAGGAATCATCGAAAGTATCCCCGACAAGGATAATTTCAATATAATCGCGACCAAACATTTTCACTTGGTTAATTTTTTGTTTTGGCGTTGTTTGTGGCATGAAAATTTTGCCATCAATTTGTAAATGTGCACAAGCGTATGCAACTCCTTGTGCATGATTGCCCGCGCTTGCACAAATAATGCCTTTTTCCCGCGCTTCATTTTCAATTCTTTTTATTTTATAGTAGGCTCCTCTTAGTTTAAATGATCGGACATGTTGTAAATCTTCACGTTTAATGTAAACATGGCAATCGTATTTTTCTGATAGTCGCTCGTTTTTCTGTAGAGGAGTATGCGCCACTACGTCTTTTAACAGTTGATTGGCAATGAGGATATCTTCCACTTGAACCTTCTTCTGTTCTTCAATAACTACTTTACCCATATATCGTTCCCTCCGAATCAGTTGAAGATTTTTTAATAATAACATGAAAGGAAAAGAAAGAACATAGGAAAGTTTGTAATTGCGTATTTATTTAAATGAATTCAATCATAAAAACTATTCGAATAAATATGTAAGCGTTTTCTTTATAAAAAAAGAATTACATCCATAATCTGACGAAAGCATCTCAACAGGAGATTTAAAAAATAGCGATTCACACCGTTTTTATGATTTGAAGTGCTTGAGGAAGAATTTCGATTGTTATATTGTCTGTAGGTAAAATTTCGCCGTCAATGACAACTGGAATGATTCGATCAGTTTGAATATGAAATTGCTTACCTGACAAATAAGTCACTTCTTTTTGTTGAATTGTTTTTCCGATGAGCAGCTGTGGAAATAAACTGAATAAAACCTTTGCGCGATGAGCGCCATCCAACAGCGTAAGCGCTAACTTACCGTTAGCTGGATCTGCCGTTGGACAAATTTTTAAACCGCCTCCATATTTTTTCGTGTTTCCACAAGCGATAAGCCATGCTTTCGAAGTTGGAATGTATTGACGATCTACTAATAATTTTGCTTGAAAAGGAGTAAAGGTCAGCAACTCAAAAATTGCAGCAATTGGGTATGCAAAACGTCCTATATTAAACATGTTGAGCCACTTTTTATAAAGGGAATGATCGGCCCTTTCTCCAATCATTGCATCTAAACCGATGCCGACAACTGTTAAACCAATTTTGCCATTTACGCTTATGACATCAACTTTCTCTGAATCAGCGATAAAGAGCTTTTCTATAAATGTTTTGGTATCATTTGTTAGTCCGAAGTTTCTGCAAATATCATTTCCCGAACCAGCAGGTAAAATAGCAATTGGAATATTCTTGTATGGAAGATGTTGAATAACGGAATGAGTCGTACCATCTCCTCCTATAATAACAACTGCTTTTATCGTCATTAATTTGCAATGCCTTTCGATAAACTCATTCGTTGCTACAATAGAAGAGCAAATATGAAATTGATAATCAATTTTTTTATTGCGAAGCATCATTTGCAATTCAGACCATTTATCAAAAGCACGTCCGTTTCCTGAAGCAGGATTGATAATAAATAAGTACATCTCACTACCTACTTTTTGCTAACAGTTTATCATAGAGAAAGAAAAATTGAATAGAGGGGACGTTCGAATTTTCAAACGTTTATATTTAATGCCTTCGGGAAATAGTATGTAAAGCAAGCAGAAGGGAGTTTGTTCGATGCAAAAATGGGATAGTAGGCCAGAAAAACCCGATAAGGGCCAATGGATTGCACTTGGCGTGTCATTGGCAATTATAGCTGCTGTAATTATTATTGAATTGTTTTAAGTTGATTGAAAATGTTTCTCCTGAAAAGGAGAAGCATTTTTTGTTTTCTATTCTATGAATCTTTAGACTATAATAATGTGTAAAGAAGCATAAAGGGTGGGGAACGAAATGGTGAATGGGGTAATAGTTGACAAAGAACAAATCGTTTTAAACGCAGATGCAATGCGTATCCGTGAATTAGTGATGAATAAGGAGCTTTCTGTAGTAGAAGTAACTAAAGTATTGATCGACCATATTAAAAAAACGAATATAGAATTGAACTATTTAGTTGAAGATCGTTTTGAAACAGCGTTAGAAGAAGCTGAAAATGCAGATCGAGCGATTGCTGAGGGCAACGCAGACGGGAAATTATTTGGTGTACCAATGAGCATTAAAGAGTCGTTTGATGTTGCCGGCTTACAGACAACG
Source organism: Sporosarcina contaminans (assembly GCF_042679045.1). Classification (NCBI taxonomy): domain Bacteria; kingdom Bacillati; phylum Bacillota; class Bacilli; order Caryophanales; family Caryophanaceae; genus Sporosarcina; species Sporosarcina contaminans. The sequence goes on from NZ_JBHTLT010000124.1 coordinate 29,542, forward strand.
GGAGGGCTAAAGCGTAGAAAAGGATTTGTGCAGACGAAAGATGCCGAAGTTGTAAGCAAATTGAGAGCTGAAGGTGCAATTATATTAGGAAAAACAAATACGCCTGAGTTGTGTTTTTGTCAAGAAACAGATAATAAGCTTTATGGACGAACGAACAACCCACATAACGTGAATCGGACGGTCGGTGGTTCGAGTGGGGGTGAAGGTGCGATAATAGCAGTAGGAGGTGCTGCTGCAGGACTTGGCTCTGATATAGGAGGATCCATTCGCTTTCCGAGCCATTTTAACGGGATTGTAGGATTCAAGCCGGGAAATAATCAAGTTTCACAAATCGGCAGTTATCCTTTTGTAGGAGATCCTTTTCAGCAAAGAATGTTAGGAATTGGGCCGATGACTAAGTCAGTACGAGATGCAAAATACTTATACAGCATTATCTCTCAAGAACCTGTAGTGAAGAAAGATATCGATCAATTTACAATCAATGTATTTAGAACGACCCAATATCCTTTATCAGATGAAACAACCTTATTATTAAATAATGTTTATCTCCACATGAAAGAAACCTTAAAAACAGAACGGGAGCCTATTCCGTATTTCGATGAATCCGCTTTGCTATGGCAGGAGATTATGTCGATTGATGGAGGAGAAGGTACTATTGTTGAGGCGTTCGGTAACCGTCGAGGAAACGTATACCGAGAATATTCAAAGGAACTGCTGAATGGCAGATCGGATATTCACCGCTATTTATCATGGGCGTTAATCGGCGCGTCCTTATTCAAGCCCTCGAAAAAACGTATTCGGGAAATCGGTGAAATTCTTAAAAAAGGGGATGCGAAAGTAAGTGCATATTTGGATAATCGCATTGTTATCATGCCTGTCTACCATAAGACCGCTCCTCCGCACGGCGAAGTATATCAAGAAATCTTTTCAATCAAGAAGACATTTTTGAAATACATGCCATACGTTGCTTACGCGAATACTTGGGGCTTGCCTTCTTTGACAGTTCCTGTCGGCAAAGATAAGGATGGAATGCCGATCGGACTGCAGATTATCGGGAAGAACGGCAATGAGGATGCATTGTTCACTGTTGGCTCCATAATAGAAAAAGAGTTTGGCGGATATGTTCGAGCAAAAATAAATTGAACAAAAATACCGACGAGGCTGAATCAAATCGATTCAAGCCTCTTTTGATTGTTATAATACTGTATTCAATTTCTTATAAATGGAGAGCAAGGTGGTTTGCTCTTCTTCTGACAAATGTGAGAAAAGTTCTTTACGAAGCATTTGTCCATCTAATTGGGCTTGATTTAATAGTTCTATTCCTCTGTCTGTAATCGACCAATAGGTAGTTCTTCTATCATGTTCATCTTGCCGCCTTTCAATCAACTTGTTCTTCGTTAGCTTAGTAGATAAATGGGTGAGAGACGCAGGTGTGAAGTTCAAGTGTTTAGCCAAATCAGACGGACGGCTTTCTCCGTGAGTGCGCAGTTCGTGAAGTGCCAAAATATGTGAAATGCCTAGGTCGATATTTGAAGTTTTACGCCATTTGACAAGCATTTTTTGTGTTACTTGATCAATTGTATGCAAAAGTTCAAAAATAGTCTGTTCTGACATTTATTTGCCTCCCTATTGTATCTAACGAATCATCCACTCATTTTTATTAAACCATATACTTAACAGCAACTCAAAAACTATTTTAGTAAATAGCTTTGCTATGGTATTTTCTTGATATTGTAAAATAGCTATTCATGCTACCTATAATACTGTATGATGTAGATAATATGGACTATTATATGTTTATATTAATAGATTGAAAGGTTGGGACTCACCAATGAAAAGGAGACATACTTTATCTTTCCAACTTGGTACGATCATTGTAGGTATTTTGATCGTAATGCTTACAATTTCATCAGTAGCCACTTATAAAACGGCTTACGATAAACTGTATGATGCAGCAGGTGTGGAAGCTTATGGCTGTGCCAATATTACAACAGGACTTATTGATTCGAAAGATATTGAAAAGGCGCTTGCTGGAGACGCAGCAACAATTGAAAAAGTGAATGGGGAACTGAATTGGACGATTGAACATAAGGATATTTTCGAAACGCAATATATTGTTGATTTAAATGGGAAATTAATCGCATTGGATTCGAATTTGGCTGCGAAAGGGTTTAACGCAGGCGACCAGTTTAAAATGGATAAGGATGCTGTTGATATGTTATTGGAAATGAAGCATCCTACTTATTCAAAACCGTATGAATTTGGTGGCATGAAAAGACTGTCCGGGTATGCTCCAATTTACAAAGATCACGATCCATCAAAAGAGATAATTGCTATTAGCGTCATTGATTTTGATTCTAAAATTGTCTCTGATAGAACTTGGGAAGTTGTTCGGGATGGCATTTTCATTAGCATTATTCCAATGTTGCTCGCAGCGATCGTGACGGTTATTTTACTACGAAGAAAGACGAAGCCAATTTCAAGCCTAATTGTACAAGCAAAAGAAATTGCCCAGGGTAACTTGGCCGTAAAAGACGTGGAAGTGAAAAGCCATGACGAGGTTGGTGATCTTGCAAATACGCTCAATACGATGGCTTCTAACCTACGGTCTATGATTAGCACAATGAAAGATTCTTCTTCTCAATTAATGGAGAACGTATCTTCAACAACGCAAACATTGAATGAAATGGGTGGAGCCATTCAAATGGTCGCTGATCATATGGAAGAAGTGGCAGCTGACGTTTCAGATGGCACGCGACATTCAGATCAGGCATCTTCTCTTCTGACATCTTTATCCATTGATTTGCATTCTTCGAAAGAGAAAGCGGACCAATTGGCTGTCAATTCCGATCAGACAATGGGCGTAGCGAAGGATGGAGAAAAACTTGCATTGCAAATTAGTAATGATATGGAAAAAATTCGAACTTCTTCAGAAGAGGTAAGTACAACCATTCAAGATTTAATTGAATCTACTACTAAAATCCAAAATATTACAGGATCTATAGCCGGGATTGCTTCACAAACAAATTTGTTGGCATTGAATGCTTCGATTGAAGCAGCGCGTGCGGGAGAACATGGCCAAGGATTTGCTGTCGTTGCTGAAGAAGTACGGAAATTAGCCGAACAATCAAATGCGGAAGTTTTAGAAGTAGAGAATTTGGTAAAAGATATAACGGAAAAGATTCAACAAGTCGTTTTGTCAACGAAGGAAAGTACGATACTTGTTGAAACAGGATCGGAAACTGCGAAACAAACTGCTTCTTCATTAAGTGATATTACTACAGCTGTTTCAAAAACAGTTGAAGAAATCAATACGATTTCTCGCCTAATGAGTAGTGAAGCAGAAAAATCAACATCCGTTGTTCAGTTAATTATGGATCTGAATACGTCCATAAAGGAAATCGAGGATAAAACAAACAATGTTTCGGCCGCTACCGAACAAACAACCGCTTCCATTCACGATGTTGCTCAACAATCGGAGCATGTTAATGAAATGGCAAAGAGCTTGGAAAAATTAGTCGGTCATTTTAAATTGTGATACTGAACGCTCTATAAGCGCTATTTGAGTAGTCCACTTGTGAAACAAATTTCTACAAAAATTGCGTTTTGGTACTATCGGCTTCATCGAATATGCTATAATCGTTATGAAAATAAAACTTTTGTTGAGGAGTAATGGAAATGGTATTAAAAGACTTCTTTATCGGCCTTTCGCAAAATCAATTTTTGAATAGTGCAGCCAAAAAATACGGATTGAAAATGGGTGCTCAAAGCGTTGTGGCTGGCACAAATATTCCTGAAACGATTGAAAGCATCAAGGAATTAAACAAACACGGCATTTCGTGTACTGTAGACAACTTAGGAGAGTTCGTTTATGAAAAAGAAGAAGCAATCGCTGCAAAAGAACAAATTTTAGCGGTTATTGATGCGATTCATGAAAATGGGGTCGATGCCCACATTTCTTTGAAGCCTTCTCAATTAGGACTTGATATCGACTATGATTTCTGTAAGGAAAATATCCGTGAAATCGTAGCGAAAGCTCATTCTTACGGTATCTTTGTTAACTTTGACATGGAGGATCATGCACGCCTTCAGCCGTCATTCGATTTGTTGGATGAACTATCGGTTGATTATGACAACATCGGTACAGTGATCCAAGCATATTTCTTCCGAGCAGAAGAAGATTTGCACAAACACAAAGACTACAGATTAAGAATCGTTAAAGGTGCTTACAAAGAATCTGAGTCTGTTGCTTATCAAGATAAAGCAGCAATTGACAAAAACTATATCCAATTGATTGAGTGGCATTTATTGAATGGTAAATTCACTTCGATTGCTACACATGACCATAATGTCATTAACCATGTAAAACAATTTGTTAAAGACAATAATATTCCGAATGATAAATTCGAATTCCAAATGCTATACGGCTTTAGGAAAGATATGCAATTGCAACTTGCTAAAGAAGGATACAATTTCTGTACGTACGTTCCTTTTGGACAAGACTGGTATGGCTATTTCATGCGTAGACTTGCAGAGCGTCCTCAAAACTTAAATTTAATCGCAAAACAAGTGTTCAACAAAAAAACGAACACAATGATCGGTCTTGCAGCTGGTGCGTTCATGTTAGGCCGTCTCACAAAAAGAAAATAATTACAATAAAAAGGGCTGTTCAGAATGTCAGTGAAAACTGATTTTCTGCGATAGCCCTTTTCTTTTTGATTAATGCGACTAATCCTCCTCAAAGCTAATTATCGGCTCAAATTGCTGCACATCTTCTGTAAACAATCAGCATATGTAAATACAAGATACATCTTCACCGAACGTAAATATATAGTTGGTAAGCATATTCGGACATATGAAGGAGAATCAGTCCTACCACTCATGCTCATTATGGAATATGCATAGCAAGTTCGGGACTGTGACATTGCCCCAACAACATGCTGAGCAGAGTAGGTTTCCAAAAACTATTTTAGGCTATATACGTATAGCAATTAAAAAATAAGGCAGAGAAAAACGAATCGCTATTCTCTGCTTGCTTCATATTAGAGAGGATTTTGGGATTGTCACTGTCTATTGTAGTTTTTAGCCGAACAACACGATCACTCCAAAAAACACGATCATTGCGATCAAACCGACAGGCACACCGAAACGAGCCCATTCAACGCTTTTTATATTAAGCTTTCCAGCGGCAATTATATTCGGTATATTTCCGGGGATTAGCATCCCTCCACTTACGAGCAAACCTAACAGCAATGCTTTTATCGTATGATTATCCATTTGCGTACTAATCTCTGCCGCAGCAAGTGTTGCATTATCCAATACTGCAGAAATCATGTTAATCCAATAGAGAACATAAGGGCTCATATCAATTAAAAACCTATTTATGAATGGTTCAAATCCAGACCCTAACAATGTGAGTGCCATTACAAATAAGTATATTTTAAAGCCTCTTATTATAATATCGAGTATCGATTCAGCACCTTGATTTGCTTTCAATCCGAAGTCTCTTTTTGTAGGCTTAATGATCATTGCAGCAAGAATGCCGAAAGCTATAACTCCTGGAATTACTGCGGGTCCGATTAGGCGAAGCAAGTAAAAGAAGTTCTCGTCCAATTTATTCGTTGCAATGGTTGATAACGGTTCACCGATAGGAGTTAATACTGCACCAAGTCCGATTGAATAGCAAGAAAGGATGACAAGTCGTATTTCTGACTTTCGATCAAGCCGCAATACGCCCACGATAGCTACTAAAACAATGGCAGCAATTATAGCGGTTATTATGCTTGAAAGAAGACCTAAAATAATAACGATTAGAGCAAAGAACAATCGATAGGGGATTGCCTTGCTAAAGGATTTTACACCTTTTTCAAAAGGTTTCTGCAGCCATTTAAAAAGGAGTCCTGCAATCATGACAGATAGAGTAATATGGATGGGGTCTTCCAGTGCTTTAAGAATGAGTTGTTTATCGAGTACACCACTTACAACAACTGCAGCTACACCCATTACGAATAAGAACAGTTCTAAATTACGCTCGATGAAAGGAACTATAAATGGCAAAAATAAAACCATAATTAAAATAATGGTTAATCCAATTATCATGCAATCGCAACCTTTCCGAAAATTAACTATTATTATACCATTATTCTCTTATTGGCAAAAGAATGCAAAATCCATTTTTACGAAAGAAAAAGCATGGCCAATTAATGACCATGCTTTTTCAATTAATGGACGCCTTTCATGAAGCGTTGAATGAATGGAGCAATCGCGAATAGAACAATACTTAAAACGATTGCTACGCCACCAATCACACCGAAGTAAAGCATTTCAGTATCAGCTGAATAAAGCTTAACTAACTGTGCGTTCAAACCTTGAGCAGCAGCGTTGGACAAGAACCAAATACTCATCGTTTGTGCCGAAAAGGCTTTTGGTGCTAATTTTGTTGTTGCTGATAATCCTACAGGTGATAGGCAAAGTTCTCCTAAAACTGCTACAAAAATACTTAGAGCAAGCCAAATTGGATTAACAAGGGCATCTGTGCCCCCAATTAAAGCAGGCAATAAAATAATTAAGAATGACAATCCGGCAAATAATATCCCGAATGAGAATTTTTGTGGAATAGATGGTTGTCGTTTACCTAATTTCATCCATAGCCAAGCAAATACTGGTGATAAAACAATAATGAACAATGGATTTAATGATTGGAACCATGCAGGTGAAATATGGAACCCGAATGCATCCAAGTTCGTCCGCTTATCTGCATAAAAGGCAAGAATTGTTGAACTTTGTTCAGCGATAACCCAGAACATGACAGCGGCGATAAAAAGCGGGATGTATGCTAAGATTCGTGATTTCTCGTCTGCTGTTGTTTTTTTGCTTCGATACATCGCAATAAAATATATAGTTGGAATGACAAAACCTAAAATACTGACAAGCCCTATAAAGGAGTTGAATGTTAGCCAACCGAGTTTAACTGTTGCGAAAATTATGATTGCTAAAAATACAAGTGCTATCATAAATAATTTTACAAAGCGCTGTTTTTCTTCGCCAGACATAGGGTTTGGAACTTGTAGACCAGCTAAACCGAGGTTTTTCTTTTTAGTAAAAAGGAAAAGGAGCAGTCCAAAGAACATACCAACAGCAGCAATACTGAAACCAAGATGGAAGTTATATTTCAGTCCGATTTCTCCGACAATTAAAGGCGCAATGAAACTGCCCATATTAATACCCATATAGAAAATGCTAAATCCAGAGTCGCGGCGCAAGTCGTCATCGGCATAAATATCACCGACCATGCTAGAAACGTTTGGTTTTAAAAGACCTGTACCAAGAACAATCAACACCATTGAAATGAAGAACATGGTGATATTACCAGGCATAGCAAGCACAATATGACCTGCCATGATCAGCACGCCACCATAGAATACTGATTTAGAAGTTCCTAATAAGCGGTCGGCAAGCCATCCACCAATAATACCGGACATATAAACCAATGATCCATAAATAGACATAATGGAAAGGGCTAGCGGTTCGCTTAGTCCAAGTCCGCCCTTTGAAAGTTCGTAATACATGTAAAAGAGGAGAATAGCCCTCATTCCGTAATACGAGAAACGTTCCCAAAATTCTGTAAAAAACAAGGTAAATAAACCTTTAGGATGACCAAAGAATCCTTTTTGGGGAACGCTTTCAACAATCTGTTCTTTACTAAATTGTGACATTAGATAGTATCCTCCTTCTCATGTTGTCATTATATTAATAAAGAAATAATTTTGTCAAAATAAAAATGCTGTATCTCTTGAATTCAGTATAAGTTCTTTTATTAAATGTTTTCAGATAGGCGAAAAATAAAATTATATAAGTAAAATCATAATTGAGCGATCTTTGTGAAATCGATTTATATATGCGTAAAATAAGACTTTTAAACTAAGTGAAGTAAAATCAATGCTGTCATTATAGCATATTTAGTTAAATATCAATAAAGATTAATAAACAAAAGTATTTTATTAAAACTATGAATTTTGACGAATGGTATTTTTGATAAAACGAAGATAACTAAAATGATTTGAATTATAGGGAGTCCATTCAATGATAAGAATATTATTTCTGTAAAATAATAAAGTTTTTTGTAACGATAATAATCACAATGAAATTATTATACTGCGATCTACTATTTCCATCTAAAACAAAATAAGGACCTAACATAATCCGCAAAATTGTAGTAGTAAATTGATGGTAAAGTGACATTGAACTAAAGGAATATTGATGCATGCTCGCGAATAAAGTCATATGTGAAAGAAAGGAGAGAAGCAGATGAAAGAAGGAATGCCACTTAAAAACGAACAGTTTCCATTCAAGTCACCTGTAAAGCCACTGTTTAAAAAGTTCGCGGAAACTAAGGAAGTGTCCCTCATATATGGCGAACCGATCGAGGTAGGTTTGAACAAAATCGTGCCGGTCGCAAAGGCAGGTTATATGATAGGTGGAGGAGCAGGCGGTGGTTTAGCAGGGAAGAAAGATTCTGATATAGGCGGAGGGGATGGTGCAGGGGGATGCATATCAATAAAACCTGTTGGCGTTTACGTCATCACACCTGATACTGTGAAGTTCAAACCAGTTTATAGTCAACGAAAATGGCTCGCTATAGCTTCTATCATTGGCATCGGATTGTTTGTCATAACGAATCGAAAAAAGTAACGTACTGATAATTTTTTCAAACAGCTTGTTGACAACGCTCGCATACTGCGAATCGAACAACGAAGGGTTCGATTTGCCGTATTTACGCGCCCTTTGCGAAAATGAAGGCACTGCGTATGTCGTGCACCTATACTGCCTTCCCGTGACAACTGTTTTCAAGCCAAGCTGGGCAAACACCTATCCCATGACTACAACCTTATAAGGACTGTAGACAAAGTAAAAAGATACTTTGTCTACAGTCTGATTTTTTCAAAGCACAGTTTGCCGCCTGTGCTTTTTTGCCGTTTTGCCAAACCAGTTCCTTCTCGTTCCAAAACTGAGCATTATAAGCTATCATTGAAGTATGCTGTTTGTAGAAATGGAAGTGAAATGATGAGTCAATTGATTATAGAACATTTGACGAAAACCGTCGGCGAGAAGACATTGTTCAAAGATGTCTCGTTTACAATTACAAAAGGCGAGAAAGTCGGTCTAATCGGGATTAATGGAACCGGAAAATCTACTTTGTTATCGATTATCGCAGGAAAAGAGGATGCAGATTCAATTCATGCAGAGCATCCAAATAAATATACAATTGCCTATTTGCCGCAAGAACCTGTTGCCGATCCATCGCTTACCGTTATGGAAACCGTCTTCATGTCGGAAGCTCCAGTTATTAAATTAAATTTAGAGTACGAGCATGCGTTGGCCGCATTGACTGCTCATCCGTCATTAGAAGCTAACCAAGCCCGTTTTAGTGCAATCCAAAACGAAATGGATACGCAAGCCGCTTGGGATCTCAATACAAAAGCCAAAATGATCTTAACGAAATTGGGCATTCATTCTTTTGATAAAAAGATGGGCGAGCTATCAGGTGGACAGCAGAAACGAGTTGCTTTGGCAAGGGTACTCATTGAACCATCAGATTTGCTGTTATTGGACGAACCGACGAACCACTTGGATATCCAGTCGATTACGTGGTTGCAAGACTACTTGAAAAACGAAACGGGGTCAGTATTGTTTATTACACATGATCGATATTTTTTAGATGCCGTTTCGACTCATATTTTTGAATTGGCTGATCGTACTTTATATGCCCATACAGGGAATTTTGAAACTTATTTAGAGTCGAAGGCATTGCGCGAAGAAATGGCGCAGGCGACTGAGGCAAAAATGCGCAACCGTTACAGAAATGAATTGAAATGGATACGGCGGGGTGCAAAAGCAAGGTCGACAAAACAAAAGGCGAGAATTGGTCGTTTCGAACAGTTGGAAGAAAGTTTGAAGCAGAAAGAGTCGTCTGTTGATATGGACATGGCTTTAAAGTCCTCCCGTTTAGGAAAGAAGATCATTGAATTTGATGCTGTGTCTAAATCTTACGGTGATAAAAAAGTTGTTGACCAATTTAGCTGCCTTCTTCAAACAGGGGACCGCATTGCAATTGTTGGGCCGAATGGGGCGGGAAAATCAACATTATTAAAATTGTTCGCAGGTGAAATTGAACCCGATACAGGCACGATTGAAAAAGGATCTACCGTTTCAATCGCCCATTTTCATCAGCACTTGCCCGAAATGGATCCGAATAAAAGAGTGATTGAGTATATTCGAGAAACCTCAAATGATATCGAGGATGCAGATGGCGTCCGTATTTCAGCTACCCAAATGTTAGAGCGTTTCCTATTTCCTTCGTCTTCACACGGTAGTCCAATCGGGAAATTATCCGGTGGGGAAAAGAAAAGATTATATTTGTTGAAATTGCTTATGGAACAACCGAATATTCTACTTCTTGATGAACCGACAAACGATTTGGACATAGAAACATTATCTGTGTTGGAATCTTTTATCGATACATTTGCCGGCGTTGTCCTTTCGATTTCCCATGATCGTTTCTTCTTAGACCGTACTTCTACGAAATTATGGATGCTTGATGGCAGCGGCAAAGTAGAAACTGCTTTTGGAATCTATTCAGATTACTTGGAAATGATAACCGCTCCTCAAACGGAACAGACGGATAAAAAGCAGGAAGACCAACAGATTGCACAGGAACAACCAAAACAGAAGAAAAAAATGACGTATAAAGAAAAAAGAGAATGGGAAACGATTGAGCAAGATATCGAAGAAATTGAGAATAAAATCCAATCTGTTGAAGCTGAAATGGCCTCTGCAGGATCCAATTATGATCTGTTAAAGGAATGCACAGCGACATTAGATGAACTAAACGCTGAATACGAGCGCTTGATTGATCGCTGGACCTATTTACAAGAATTAGCCGAATCAATCGGATAGGAGGAAATTTAAATGAATATTATTACAGTTGAACCGACACCAAGCCCGAATTCCATGAAAGTCGTATTAGATGTGGAATTACCAGCAGGAGTTAGCCATAACTATAAAAAAGAGGATGCTGCAAATGCGCCTGAAAAAGTTTCAGCATTGCTAAATGTCAATGGCGTCAAAGGAATATACCATGTTATGAACTTTATGGCGATTGAAAGGATTGGCAATGTTCCTTGGGAAACGATATTGGCTGAAGTGGAAGCAATCTTTAACGAAGGCGAAGCAGTGAGCAACGATGAGAATGAGGAAACGATCGATGAGCATTACGGGGAAGTATATGTTCATGTTCAAACGTACAAAGATATTCCTTTACAAGTGAAAGTGTTTGATAGCGAATCAGAGCAACGTTTTGGCTTAAGTGACCGTTTTCGTGAAGCGATGGAAAAAGTGCATAGTACAGAAGTCGAAAACTATATCCTTCTTAGAAAATGGGCAGATTACGGAATTCGCTATGGCGAGAAAAACGAAATAGGAGAGACAGTTGTTGCAGAAGTTGAAGCGGCCTATCCTGACGAGCGTTTGGAAGAATTAGTCAAACGAGCAGAGGATGGTAAAATGGATACAAAAATCGAACGCCAACAGGTAACTTTACAACAGTTTGAAGTTGATGAATGGGAAAAGCGATTCCAATTATTAGATCAAATGCCCGATCCGGAAATTTCTGACCTTCCATTACTTGACCGTGCATTAAGTGATCCCAAAATGTCCATCCGCCGGCTCGCTACTGTCTACCTTGGCATGATAGAAGATGAAAAAGTCGTTCCTTATGTAGAAAAAGCTCTTCGTGACAAAAGTTGGGCAGTGCGCAGAACAGCAGGAGACTGTATGAGTGACTTAGGGTTCGTTGAATTTGAAAATGCTGCTATTGAAGCTTTGAAAGATAAAAACAAATTAGTTCGATGGCGTGCTGCAATGTTCCTTTACGAAACAGGAACAGAAAAATCTCTTCCGGCTTTAAAAGAAGCAGAGCAAGATCCAGAGTTTGAAGTAAAACTACAAATTCGAATGGCAATCGCCCGAATTGAAGAAGGAGAAGACGCTAAAGGTTCTATTTGGAAGCAAATGACTGAACTAAGAAAAAGCAATGCTGAATCATAATTAACTTCATAGATAAATTGTAAAACCACTGATAAATGTGTCGAATTACATCTATCAGTGGATTTTAATTTTTTTAGAAAACGTATATCCAATATATGGAAATTGAATAGAAAAGTAGCATGAAAATAAATGAATTAGAGAGCGCTTTCATTTCCAAAAAGGTGGCAAATAAAAATAATTATTAATTTTTCAAGCGGAAAACAAAGCCTTTTCTCATAATGATTATGAGGTATTTTTAATACAATTTAGACATCTAAAAATGCTGAATTGATTTGAAGTTTAAAATCTCCTATGTTACTCTATAAACTATCAAACTAATATGTTTGATGAAAAAATAAAGGAGGAGCATTGTGCGAAATTTTAAGTTTGTTTTTTGGATCATGGCAACACTTCTTTTATTAGCGGCATGTGGAAATGAAAAAAGTGGATCTGCCGCTACCGGGGAAGGAAAGTTAAAGAGTTTACAAGACAAAGGGGTAGTCAAAGTCGGTTTTGCAAATGAGAAACCATATGCCTATGAAGAAGATGGCGAATTGAAGGGTGGAGCGGTTGCAATTGCAAAAGCGGTTTTTGAAAATCTGGGAATTGAAGAAGTCGATGGACATTTGTCCGACTTCGGTCAATTGATCCCCGGTCTTGGAGCAGGAAAGTTCGATGTCATCACTGCGGGCATGGCAATTTCTCCTGACCGTTGCGGTAGTGTTGATTTTGGAGAGCCCGAAATGCAATATGGCGAAGGATTGATTGTGAAAAAGGGCAACCCAGAGGAATTGCATAGTTATAAAGATATCGCAAATAATCCAGATATCAAAGTAGCCGTCATGAGCGGAGCAACTGAGAAGGATTTCATGCTGCGCGAAGGGGTGGCAGAAAGCCAAATAGTTATGGTGCCTGACATTCCGGCATCTTTTGCAGCGGTGGAATCTGGTCGAGCACATGCGACAACTGGGACAGAAATGACAATCAAAATGGCGTTAGAGTCCGCCAATCAAGATAAACTTCAGTTTGTTGAGGATTTTGAACAACCGAATATCAAAGGGGTGCCAAGTTATGGTGCGGCCGCTTTCCATATCGATGATGACGAATTAAGAGAAGCATACAATGAGGAGCTCCGTAAATTGAAAGAGAGCGGGAAAATTGCCGAATTGATTGAACCTTATGGCTTCACTGAGGAAAGGAACGTTGTAGATATAGAACTTACGACTGAAAGTATTTGCAGTGGTGAAAAGTACTAAAAGGGGTTGGGGCCACGCCTTTTGCGGTTTGGCCCTTTTCAATTTACCACTCAAATAAATATTGAAAATGGAGTTGTTTGTATGAGTTCCATTACAGAAATTTCCTTAGTGCTTGCAAAAGGACTGAAAGTGACAATCATCGTACTCTTTTTCTCGATCATTTTTTCCACTTTAATCGCTATGATTGCTGGCCTTTCAAGAGTATCGAAGAACTTCTTACTTTCGAAGTTTACCGGGCTTTATGTTGAAATCTTTCGTGGAACTTCATTGATCGTGCAATTATTTTGGTTTTCCTATGCATTGCCAGGATTATTCAATATTCACCTCGGAAGTGATATCTATGTTGCAGTCTTGGCAATCTCATTGAATTATGGTGCATATATGTCTGAAATCGTCAGGGGAGCGATCGAGGCAGTTCCTCATGGACAGACGGAAGCTTCGGTTGCATTGAATTTATCTACGTTTCAAAGAATGAAACATATTATCATTCCACAAGCGGTACGGATGATGCTGCCTGAATACGGCAACTATTTAATACAGATTCTAAAAGCGACGTCTTTAGTCTCTTTGATTGGATTAACAGACTTGCTTTATTACGGAAACATTTACCGGAGTACACATCTGTCGGAAGCGCCCGCTGTTTATATTTTGATTTTAATTGCTTATTTCCTCCTTGCATTGCCACTCATCGGATTTACAAGGAAGATGGAAAAGGTTGCCAAGAAGGGGGTTGCTCACGGATGACTTGGAGTTGGGAAGTGTTTTTTGAAACGATTCCACTTATTTTCAAAGGACTGTGGATCACCCTTGGACTGACGATTGCCTGTTATCTATTTGCGATGATTTTTGGCTTCTTTTGGGTATTCATGAGCCGGATCCCTATTAAACCATTGAATTGGTTATTCAGATGGATTGCAGAATTCATAAGATCCACTCCTCCTTTAGTGCAATTGTTTTTTATCTATTTCGCCTGGCCGACAATCCCTGTCATTGGTGTAACTCTCAATCCTTTTGTAGCGGCCATTTTAGGGTTAGGCTTGCATTTCAGCACATATACTTCTGAAGTGTACCGTTCAGGTATCGAAAGTGTTGAAAAAGGGCAATGGGAAGCTTCAACTGCTTTAAATTTATCGACGATGCAGAAATGGCGGCACGTTATTTTGCCGCAAGCGATACCGCCAACCATTCCGATGTTAGGAAACTATTTGATCATTATGTTCAAAGAAGTTCCTCTATCATCAACGATTGGAGTTGTAGCGATGCTGCATATTGCGAATGATTATGGCGCCCAATATTACAAATATGTTGAGCCATTAACAGTCGTTGCGTTATTTTTCTTGCTGCTAAGCTATCCATCTGCATTGCTGATCAATCGATTAGAGAAAAAATACAACCGTCGTTTCGATAAAAAGACGGCAACGTTATGAGTGAGGGAGATATCTATGGGCGAACCAATTGTACAGTATAAGGATATCCATAAATCCTTTGGTGAAGTTGAAGTACTTAAAGGCATTCATTTAGATATTATGAAAGGAGAAAAAGTTGCACTTATCGGGCCAAGTGGATCAGGCAAAACGACAATTATCCGATTGCTAATGACATTGGAGCAACCAACGTCTGGCATTATTGAAGTCGGTGGACGGAACTTATGGCAGATGAAGAAAAATGATCGATATGTAGAAGCGGATGAGAAGCATTTACGTGAAATACGTGGAGATATCGGTATGGTGTTTCAACATTTTAATCTCTTTCCTCATATGACCATATTAGAAAACTGCATGTTGGCACCGACAATTGTAAAAAAGAGAAACAAAAAAGAAGTAAGAGAAATGGCAACTGAAATGTTGGAGAAAGTCGGTCTAGGCGATAAAATTGATTTATATCCGAGCCAGCTATCAGGGGGGCAAAAGCAGCGTGTCGCAATGGCACGTGCATTAATGATGAAACCGAAAGTGATGCTATTCGATGAAGTGACCTCTGCTTTAGACCCGGAATTAGTCGGAGAAGTATTAGAAGTCATTCGGGACCTTGCGAAGTCAGGTGAAATGGCGATGGTTTTAGTAACTCATGAAATGGATTTTGCATTAGATATCGCTGATCGGGTTTTATTTCTCAATGAAGGAATCATTGAAGAAGAGGGACATCCGACAGATATTTTAGTCAATCCGCAAAGTGATCGGCTGCAAGATTTTCTATCAAGATTTACAAGCAGCAGATAATAAAGGAGCCGTCATATTGATCGTATCCAATATGGCGGCTTTTTTCTAAAAATTCACCACTAAAACCATAATATTATTATGTAAACTTACGCAGAAGAATAAATGAGTGAAATATCGCGATGGGTTCGGTAAAATGATGAAGAAGAACTTATTGTATTATGGAAGGGGATATTCTACATGAACGCTTATGAAGAGTATATGTTAGGCATTGTCAAACCGATGCGTGAAGAACTTGTCTCAGCGGGCTTTACCGAATTGACAACGGCTGAAAGCGTGGAGGACACAATGGATAAGCTTGAAGGAACTGCTTTAATCGTCATCAATTCAGTTTGTGGATGTGCAGCTGGCTTGGCGAGACCGGCTGTTCGTGAAGCGCTTGACGAAACTGAACAACGTCCTGATCATCTATTGACTGTATTTGCTGGCCAAGATAAAGAAGCAACTGCGGTAATGCGCAATTATTTCCCGGAAGTTCCGCCCAGCTCTCCATCAATAGCGTTTTGGAAGGATGGTCAACTTTCCTATTTCATACCACGGGAACAGATTGAGAATTCGGAGATGGAGCAAATTAAAGAACATATTTCCGGCGTCTTTCAGCAACTTGGCGGACAGTGAGCGCGATTATTACAACGGCTGGAAGGCCAGACGAATATACGCATATACTAACGAAAGAGGCACATGCAGCACTCGGTTTTCCAATTGTCGAGCGAAAAAAACGGTCGGTACGAAAAATGCAAGAAATCTATCATGCCGACGTTTTAGTTGCTGGCAAACAGCGATTTGAATTGTACAAGGTCGGCACGGAGGAACCTTTTTTCTTCCATCCGAATTCAGCGGCGTTTCGTTTGAAAAGGCTTCAAAAAGGTGAGAAGGATCCTTTAATTGATATTTGTGAATTAAAATCCGGAGACTCCTTTTTAGATTGTACGTTAGGATTAGCATCCGACAGTATTATTGCTTCCTATATAATAGGAGACGGCGGACGAATTACCGGCGTCGAAGCGGATGAAATGGTGGCGTTTATTACGGATAAAGGACTGAAGTCATTCGAGGTGGACTCCATTTCTTTACGCCGATCGATGGAACGCATTACCGTCATACATGACGAAGCCATTCGCTTTTTGAAGGTGCAGCCTGACCAATCATGGGATGTTGTCTATATTGATCCGATGTTTCATAGGCCAATTGACGAATCTTCAAATTTTACTGCATTGCGTGATGCTGGCGTTCATTCAGTACTATCAGACATATGGATCAAAGAAGCGCTGAGAGTATGCAAGCGAAGGGTTGTTGTGAAAGAGCGGTTTGATTCACCTGTTTTTGAACGATTTTCTTTGAACAGGAAAATAAGGCCAAATACGAAATTCCATTTCGGGTATTTAGACAGGTAAAAGGGGCCAGCCCGAAAAGTCATTTTCATGACCTTTTGGAGCAGCCCCTTTTTCGGTGTTACATTAGTTTGTAAAGTTTAGCGTGCTTAAGTATAAGACAAGTACTAACAATCCGATTCCTATGAGCAGTTCGACGTTCATTTTTATGTTTACCTCCTTCAAAGAAACCCAACAATACTCTACAGTTTTATTGTACAATGAATACAGGAAATATGAAACCTTTTCAAGTTTTTTTCGTATTATTCTATGAATGGGCATTTTAATGAGGAAGATATTATGATGAAAGCAATTCATTATAATCTATGGGACTATTATCGTCTTGTTTGCCCCCTTTTTATTGTGTCATACTTTGTCTATACACGAAACCAATCATAAAGAAGAACATTTCAACTCAAAAAAGACTACTCAAATTGAACGAAAGTAAGATCGAATTATCGAATTGCTATAAAAGCGCTGAATGAAAAAGAAGGTGAATTGTGATGAAAAAGTATTATCATAAGTTGCTCATTGCAGTCGTTGCTGTACTGACGTTAGGTGTTATCTCACCAAGCCATGAAATCTGGACAAACCTTGAGCCGAAAGATAATGAAAGAGCAACAAACGAGCATGGTACAGACCATGCGCTAAATATTAGCCTTGAAGATGAATACTTTGACCACTATACATGGCAGGAGCCGGTTTCTCTTCAAGATGAATTATTGAATTCCGCAAAAGAACTTTCATATCAAAAATTTGGTTCACGGATTGGCCCTGTCATTCAAAACGACTTTGATGAAATTATTTTCCCTAAAATCGAAGAAGTTATTCAAGCAAAAATCTCGCAAGTAGAAAATCGAAAACTTGCCATTACAGAAACACCTTCAGGAGCTTATTCCGAAAAAATCTTCCATGTTTCTGATATGGAGGATGGCAAAGCTCTGATCAAATTCCATGTAAGAACAGAGAAAAGACCGCAAGATGGCTATTTTTACAACTTTCATTACCACACAGCCGAAGATGGCTTTCTTGCGCATCATTCACTAGGTGATATTTATTGGTCGAAAAACACTCCGCCGAAATGGTTGTCCTAACACTCGTACAAAATACGGGTGTTTTTTTATTTTATAAACGTTGATATATCATTGTTAATTAAGTGTATTGAGATGTTTTTATATTTCGGTTTACACAGTTTAAAAGAATGCAGCTTGCCATGTACTCCAATTTGTACCCTAAATTCACCATTTTTCATTCATCGAAGGAATCTAAAACGACAAATTCGTCCATTAAGTTGGAAGCTGCAATCTCGTTCTTTTCAGTAGCAAATGGTCAGCGCAAGGCATAAGCCGTTTCATCTGTTGTTTGAGGACATACGAGTTAAGTGAAAATGGTGTGACAGCGAGTTTAGTTTGTTTGATACTAACAAGCGAAGTGTTGCGTTGATTGTGATTGACCAGGCGGAGCAGGGATTTTTTCAAAAGCGATAAAGAAAAAGAACTGTATATGACACGGGAAGAGAAAGTTATTTTAGCTGATATCCTGGCATCATTCTCAGAAAAAGAGCGGATTTGTTATTTATTGCATATTGGACATAAAAAGAGCATGGGCGAAATTGCTACTGAATTAGGAGTTAGCAAAAGTACTTTTCGAACTCATATAAATAGAGCAAAAAAGGAGGTTGAACAAAGGGTGGTAACAGAGTCTTCATAAAATAAAAAGGGGCTGTCCAGAAAGTCAGTGAAAACTGATTTTCTGTGATAGTCCCTTTCTGGTTGGAGAATAAATGGGGAACCCCTGACAACCGTCGCTTTCC
>NZ_JBHTLT010000125.1:0-50747 GCF_042679045.1 Sporosarcina contaminans
CCACCTGTTCTATTTTAGGGACTTATTGGACAGCCCCTTTTTTTTATTTGACTAATTCTTCGATTTGCACTTCGCTCATTGGAATGCCCAATGCAGCTGCTACGCCTTCGCCATATGCTGGATCTGCAAGGAAGCAGTGGCGGATATGCTTGATTTTAATTTCTTTTGGCGCGTCACCCATATTGCGGGCAGTATTGCCGAATAGAGCTTCTTTTTGTTCGATGCTCATTAAGTTGAATAGTTTGCCAGGTTGTGTGAAGTAGTCATCGTCATCTTCACGGAAGTCCCATTGAGTAGCGTCGCCATTAATTTTTAGTGGTGGCTCTTTAAATTCAGGCTGCTCTCTCCATTCGCCAAAGCTGTTTGGTTCATAAGATGTTCTTGCCCCGTGGTTGCCGTCTACACGCATTGCACCGTCGCGGTGGAAGCTGTGGAATGGGCATTTAGGTGCGTTTACCGGAATTTGGTGATGGTTGACACCAAGGCGGTAACGTTGTGCATCACCGTATGAGAATAAACGTGCTTGAAGCATTTTATCAGGTGAGAAACCGATTCCTGGAACGATTGCTGCAGGTGTGAAAGCGGCTTGTTCCACTTCTGCAAAATAGTTTTCAGGGTTTCTGTTTAATTCGAACTCACCTACTTCGATAAGTGGGAAATCTTTTTTATACCAAACCTTTGTAAGGTCAAATGGGTTATAAGGCATGTTGTTTGCTTGTTCTTCTGTCATTACTTGGATGTACATTTTCCATTTCGGGAAGTCACCGTTGTCGATGCTGTTCAATAGGTCGCGTTGATGTGTTTCACGGTCTGTTCCGATCAACTCAGTCGCTTGCTCATCCGTTAAGTTTTCAATTCCTTGTTGGGAACGGAAATGGAATTTCACCCATACACGTTCGTTATCAGCATTAATCATGCTGTACGTATGGCTACCGAAACCATGCATATGACGATACGATTTTGGAATGCCCCGGTCACTCATAACGATTGTAATTTGGTGCAATGCTTCCGGTAGGGAAGTCCAAAAATCCCAGTTATTCGTTGCGCTTCTCATGTTTGTGCGTGGATCTCGTTTTACAGCATGGTTTAAATCTGGGAATTGCATCGGATCTCTGAAAAAGAAAACGGGTGTATTATTTCCTACAAGATCCCAGTTGCCTTCTTCCGTATAGAATTTAAGAGCAAAACCGCGAATATCACGTTCAGCATCAGCCGCTCCACGTTCGCCAGCTACAGTAGAGAAGCGTGCAAACATTTCGGTTTTCTTGCCGACTTCAGAGAAGATTTTTGCTTTCGTATATTTTGTAATGTCGTTTGTAACTGTAAAAGTTCCATATGCACCAGAACCTTTCGCATGCATACGGCGCTCAGGTATTACTTCACGATCAAAATGAGCTAATTTCTCGATTAGCCAAACGTCTTGCAAAAGGACAGGACCTCTTGGACCAGCTGTCATGGAGTTTTGGTTATCTACAACTGGTGCACCTGCAGCGGTTGTAAGTCTTGGTTTTTGTTGAGAATGATTCTCATTATTTTTCATTGATAATACCTCCTGATTTATATGTTAATGAACCTTCCATGAACACTATAGCACAGCTGTTTAATAAAAAACAAGCTTATTTATAATAATTATTGATAAAGAATTTCTATCTTGTAGTTATAAGTCGTTTTATCAGATAACTTCAGGAGAAATGTCGTAAATTGTCGAGGGTGGAAAAAACGAAAGATGTTAAGTAATCCGGGGTGTAGCTGTGTGAAAAAATGCTGTGCACTTTTACATCCTTTTATGGAACTCAATTGTTCAATTTACTATATCAGAGTCCGCGGGGACGTCTGCTGAAATGTTAAAGGGCTATGCTCAAAAATCATTTCTCATGACTTTTATGCATAGCCCTAATCTTCAACATTTACATAAACGTTTATGATAAGCTTCTACAGTTTTCCGGTAGTTTAAAAGGGTTTTCTTTGTTAATACGCTCATAAAACATTATTCCATTTAAATGATCAATTTCATGTTGAATTACAATAGAAGGATAGCCTTGAAGTTCAACTACAACTGTTTCTCCTTCTATATTATATCCTTTCACTTTAATCCTTTCATATCTTGGGACAAATCCATTTATTTCCCGATCAACAGAAAGACAGCCTTCGCTTGGCGGTAAATATATCATTGAAACTGAATGACTAATTATTTTTGGATTAATAAGCGTATATTCATGCTCTTTACCTTTCTCATCCGTTAAGTAAGCTACGAACATACGCTTATTCAACCCGATTTGGTTTGCTGATAAGCCAACTCCTGCACGCAATTTATATTTTTGCGATAAAAAAAGATCCTGACTGTTTTTCAAGAAGTTCATCATACATATTAACGTTTCTTTATCTTCTTTAGATAAAGGTATCGTCACTTCTTGTGTTGGTCGATGTAAAATTTTATTGCCATCTCTGACAATATCCTTCATCGTTAACAAATAATTCGAATGAAATTTACTCATAGGTAAAACACTACCTTTACTTTTGGTATTTTGAACATTTGAAAGCAGTGATTGTGTGAAGTCCTATTTATTATATTCTCTATTTCTCGTTATTTTCACTGTCTACACTTTTGAACATACTGCTTTTGGTTAACTATAATTCTTTCAGCAGTTTTTTCGTATTCTATTTTAAAACTTTACTATACGATATTGGACATTATTATAACAACCGCATGTCATATGTCAATAACTACAGGGAGTTCTCAAATGTTTACAGGACGGTTTTGGATATTTGTAGGATTGGCTTTCAATCGCTGCAACTAATTGTGTCCAAACCTTTACTAATTGGTGACTTTCCGTACATAAGTTTGCTGTTTTGTAACAGGAAGTCCGCAAATTGTTCACGAACTTCTTCTCAATACCAGATAGAGTTATAGGTAAGAGAAGAGGAAGGGTGAATGAATGTATGGAAGAAGTTTTATTAGCGAGAATCCAGTTCGCTTCCACAACTTTATTCCATTTCATATTCGTACCATTGTCGATCGGATTGGCATTAATTATCGCCATCATGCAAACGATGTACGTCGTGAAAAAGGAAGAGATCTACATGAAAATGACGAAGTTCTGGAGCGTCTTTTTCCTTATCAACTTTGCCATTGGTGTAGTGACAGGAATTTTGCAGGAATTTCAATTTGGCATGAATTGGTCTCAATACTCCCGGTTCGTAGGGGATGTTTTCGGGGCTCCTTTGGCAATTGAAGCATTATTGGCTTTTTTCCTTGAATCGACTTTCATTGGTATTTGGATCTTTGGTCGTGATAAATTGCCGAAGAAATTACATCTGTTCTCCATATGGATGGTATCGATAGGGACGATACTTTCGGCATTTTGGATTTTGGCAGCTAATTCATTTATGCAAAACCCGGTAGGCTACACATTGCAAAATGGCCGTGCTGAGATGAATGATATCATTGCCTTACTGACAAATGAAAAACTGTGGGTCGCTTTTCCACATACCGTTTTCGGCAGTTTCGCAACAGGTGCCTTTTTCATAGTCGGTGTTAGCGCATGGTATTTATTGAAAAAAAGGGATGTTGATTTTTTCAAACGTTCAATGACCGTTGCGATGGTCGTAGGTTTGCTATCAAGCTTCGGCTTAGCTTTTTCGGGCCACTCTCAAGCACAATATTTAATGCATGCCCAGCCGATGAAAATGGCAGCTGCTGAAGCGCTTTGGGAAGATAGCGGAGATCCGGCGGCTTGGACCTTGTTTGCAAAGATTGACGTGGAAAATAGGGAGAGCCATGGAAGAATTGATATTCCTTATCTATTAAGTTACCTAACATACAATAAATTTTCTGGAAAAGTGGAAGGCATGAATACACTTGAACAGAAAATGATCGAGCAACATGGAGAGGGCAACTATGTTCCTCCGGTGAAAACAACATTTTGGAGCTTCCGTATTATGGCGGCTACCGGAGGCGTCTTAGTGGGGATTAGCTTACTTGGCTTGTTCCTAATCATGCGGAAAAAAATAAAAAATAGTAAATGGTTTTTGCGTATCTTAATACCGGTCATTTTCTTTCCTTTCATCGGAAACTCGTTCGGTTGGATTATGTCCGAAATTGGGCGACAGCCGTGGGTTGTCAACGGATTGATGAAAACAGCAGATGCCGTTTCTCCGAATGTGTCGGCTGGCCAGATTTTATTTTCACTCATTTCATTTTCGACAATTTATACGATCCTCGGAATTATTATGGTCGTGCTATTTGTAAAAGTCATTCAGCGCGGCCCCAATGAAAAGATAGAAGAGGATGTTTCGGCGACGGATCCATTTGAGATGGGAGGCGTTGAGCATGCAGTTAAGTGAAATTTGGTTTTTATTGATCGCGATTCTTTTCGTAGGATTCATCTTTTTGGAAGGCTTTGATTTTGGAGTTGGAATGAGTACAAGGCTATTGGCGAAAAATGATTTGGAAAAACGCATTTTAATGAATACAATCGGGCCTGTTTGGGATGCCAATGAAGTTTGGCTTATTACGGCAGGTGGAGCGATGTTTGCTGCGTTCCCGCATTGGTATGCAACGTTGTTCAGTGGGTACTATTTACCTTTCGTGTTCCTTCTACTGGCGCTCATTGTAAGAGGAGTTGCATTTGAATTCAGAGGCAAAATGGAATCCGTGAGATGGAAAAGAATTTGGGACGGGGCAATTTTCATAGGCAGTGCACTGCCTCCGTTCCTTTTCGGAGTATTATTCACAAGTTTGATCCGCGGGCTGCCGATTGATGCGGATATGAATATGCACGCCGGATTTTTCGATATTGTGAACGTCTATACTGTAATCGGTGGATTGACGTTCGTTGCTCTCTCTTATTTGCACGGTTTACTGTTCATCACGATGAAAACAGTCGGTGAGCTTAGGGAAAGAGCGCATAATGCGACACGGAAGACTTATTTGGTGACTGGTGTACTACTCGTACTATTCATTGGCATGACCGCAATTGAAACGGAAGCATTTACGGTACATCGTGGCATACTATTGCTGGTATATGCGGTGGGCGTTTTGCTTTTTGCTGCACTGTTTTTCTTCTTGAAAAAGAAAAAGGAAGGGCTCAGTTTCACGATGACAGGTCTTTTACTCTCCTTGATCATGTCTTCTTTTTTCATTACATTGTTCCCGAATGTCATGATCAGTTCTATTGATCCGACTTATCATATGTCTATCCATGAGGCTGCCTCCGGAGAATATTCACTTCGCGTCATGACAATTGTGGCGGGCACAATGATACCGATTGTAATGGCCTATACAATTTGGAGCTATTATGTATTCCGGAAACGCCTCACGGGTGAAAAGGAGCATTTGGAATATTGATGGATAAACAATTGCTTCATTATAAGGGAAGCCGTTCGGTAATCGTTTGGATCGGGGTACTGACAGCGCTGCAATCGGTAGCGATCCTATACCAGGCAATCTACCTATCGAAAGCAATTACGCAAATGTTCTTAGGAGATGGGTGGTCTTCTGTGTCCGTATCCTTTGCCTTGTTTGCTGCGGCGCATGTTTGCAGGCATTTACTGCAATGGATGAAGGAAAGAATAGCTGGCCGATTTGCTGAGCGTACAGCGCTCGAACTGCAACAGCAATTGATCCAAAAGATTTTCGGTTTAGGCCCCCGCCGGGCGGTTGGTAAATACGGCTCGGGAAACTTAGTGACACTCTCCCTAGAAGGCGTGCCGAAATTTAAAAAATATATTGAGCTTCTTATTCCAAGAGGACTTTCAATGGCTTTAACGCCAATTGTCATTTTGATTTATACATTTACATTGGATATCACTTCCGGTGTTACTTTGCTGCTCGTCATGCCGATTTTAATTGTTTTCTTAGTGCTCATTGGCCTCGTTACAAAAAAGCGGACAGATGCACAAATGGAAACGTACCAATTGCTATCGAGCCATTTCGTCGATTCGCTAAGAGGGCTTGTAACGCTAAAGTATTTAGGCAGAAGCAAATCGCATGAAAAAGCGATTGCCACAGTAAGTAGAAAATACCGCATTGCAACGAACCGATCGTTGCGTTATGCATTCCTTTCCGCGTTTTCTTTGGATTTCTTTTCAAGCTTGTCCGTCGCGGTAGTTGCCGTTCAATTAGGATTGCAATTAATCGAAGGAAATATGGCGCTTTTCCCAGCATTAACGATTTTAATATTGGCCCCTGAATACTTTTTGCCAGTGAGAGAGCTTGGAAATGATTTTCATGCAACGACGGATGGCAAAGAAGCTGCCGAGCAAATTCAGGGAATTTTGCAGGAGGAAACAATTGATGCTAATGACGCTCCTACATTGGAAGACTGGTCTGCAACGAGCAAATTAAAGTTGTCTGGGATCCAATATAGTTCAGAGGAAGGTCAGAAACTGTTGAGTGATATCAATATGTCTGTGACAGGCTATACGAAAGTTGGCGTAGTCGGAAGCTCGGGGGCGGGAAAATCGACATTGATTGATCTTTTATCAGGGTTTGCAGTTCCACAAACTGGCAAAATCACGATCGATGGCAACGAAGTGGATCATTTATTCATCCCTGACTGGCAACGTCAACTGACGTATATTCCTCAACATCCAACGATTCTGTCGGACAGTATAGAAGCCAATATAAAGCTTTATTCGCCTATGGCAACTGATGAGGAAGTTGAAAATGCAGTGCATAAAGCTGGTCTTTCTCGATTAGTGGCTTCGTTTCCTAACGGCTTAAAAGAAAAAATCGGGCAAGGGGGAAGAGTGTTAAGCGGCGGGGAAGAGCAGAGGGTAGCTGTCGCAAGGGCAATGCTTCAGGAACGTCCTATTCTTTTATTGGACGAACCGACCGCCCATCTTGATATTGAAACTGAGCATGATTTGAAAGAGTTGCTCTTGCCCCTAATGGAAAATAAACTGCTGTTTTTCGCAACACACCGTCTTCATTGGATGAAGCAAATGGATAGGATCATTGTCATGATGGATGGCGGCATTGCAGAAGTTGGGACGCATGATGAATTGCTGAAAGCGGGCGGCGTTTATACGAAACTTGTCCAAGCGCATCGAAAGGGGATGTCAGGATGAACAATGTACAAACTTATATCGTTCCCTATATGAAGAAATATAAGAAATTGATGGCTACGACAGTTTTATTAGGTCTATTAGCGATTCTGTCTGCGGCTATGTTGACATTTACGTCAGGATTTCTTATTTCAAAGACATCCCTTCGGCCGGAGACAATTTTATTAGTATATGTACCAATCGTCGCAGTGCGCGCTTTCGGTATTTCTCGTGCTGTGCTCCGCTATTTAGAGCGACTTGTCAGCCATGATGCGGTGCTTAAAATATTATCCGATATGCGAGTTGCACTTTATCGGGCTTTAGAGCCGCAGGCGCTGTTCATTCGTTCACGGTTCAAAACGGGCGACCTATTAGGAACGCTGTCCGATGATATTGAACATTTGCAAGATGTGTATATTCGAACGGTTTTTCCAACTTTAATCGGTCTATTTTTATTTGCGTTTGCCATCGTGACATTGTCGATTTTTGACTGGCTGTTCGGCCTGTTTTTAGCGATCTGCTTAGGCATTATCGTTTTTGTCTATCCGATGTTGTCATTGAACATTATGAAGAAGAGACAGCTTCAGGCAAAGGAATTGCATAGTATGTTATATGCCACGTTAACGGATGCGATCTTTGGCATTCGAGATTGGATTAGTAGTGGCAGAACGAATGAGTTGAGCAGCAATTTCATGAAGGCGAGCAAAGAAAGCTTTCATGCGAAACGAAAATTGACAGAGTATGATCAATCTCGTACATTCCAAATGCAATTGATTTCCGCGGCAATTGTTATTATTGTCGGAGTATGGGCAGGATTGAAAGCAGGTGAAGGCGTTATAATGCCAGTTTACATTGCGGCGTTTACATTAGTAGTGATTCCAATTGTAGAAGCGCTCATGCCCATTTCTCACGCGGTAGAGAGGATTCCTCATTATGACGAGTCTTTGAAGCGTTTGGAAGCAATCGATCAGCATAGTCCTGAGGTGCAAACAGAACAAGAGGAAAATAAGCTGTTGCGATCGATTGATATTCGTTTGGACAGCGTCTCTTATCGCTACTCGAATGAACAAGCAGACGCTGTTCATAATATTTCTTTGTCAATTCCTCAAGGACGGAAAATCGCTATTTTAGGGAAAAGTGGTGCAGGTAAATCTACACTTATGCAGCTGCTTTTAGGTACTTTGCAGCCAACAAATGGAAAGATAACGCTAAATGGGAAAGAGGCAGCTTTAAAAGGTGATCGTATTTTCGATCAGATTGGAGTATTGGAGCAAAAACCTTATTTATTTGCCACGACTGTCGCAAACAATATAAAGCTTGGCAATGCTTCCGCAACTATGGAAGAGATTGAAAAGGTTATCGGGCAAGTCGGCTTAACAAAGTATATGCAATCATTGCCAAAAGGCTTGCATACACAAATGGAAGAAACCGGGCAGCGTTTTTCCGGGGGAGAGCGGCAACGCATTGCGCTGTCTCGAATCCTATTAAAAGATACTCCTGTCGTTATTTTGGATGAACCGACAGTCGGCTTGGATCCAGAGACGGAAAATGCTTTAATTGAGACGATCTTTGATGCACTTGCTGGAAAAACAATCATTTGGATTACACATCATCTTTCTGGCATGGAAAAAATGGATAGCATTCTTTTCATGGAAGAAGGATCGATTGTTATGGAAGGTTCGCATGATGAGTTGTTAGCAACGAATACACGATATCGAAAGCTGTATGAGTTAGATAAAGGCTTATAATAAAGGATACGACCGAGAGTGTCTGCCAATAAAAGTTGTGCAGCAAAGTACTGTATTAAAATGACGTATGTTGAAGTTTGATTTGTTTTAAGGTTTTCTGTATATCCACAAAAATAAAGTTGCTGCCAAATGTCTAATAAACTTTGTCAGCAACTTTTTATTTTCAAAAAGGAAGTTTGATGAAATAGCCTATGGATAGACAAATAATAGAAGAGATAAACGTACCAATCGCGGCAAACAGCAAGTATGTTTTCATCTCCATGTTAGCTGTGCCCGATAAATAACAAACGATATGCCGCATGCCCGGTACGAAATAGCCGATCGTAACCGTCAAAGCACCGTATTTTTCAAAGTATCGTTCGACAATTTTCAACCTTTTTGGTGAAAGACTAATCCATTTGCCATATTTCTGAATAAGTGGCTTACCAATTTTCCTTCCTAACGTATAGGTGAATATGGTGCCTGTCATAACACCTAAAATTGTAAGAATCATGGCGATGAAATAATTAAACGTGCCAATTGCTGAAAGGTGGCCGATAAACGCGACGATAATTTCGTCGGGCACTGGCAAGCCGAATATGCCAAGTGCCAAAAAAATAAAGGTGGAAAAGTATCCATAATGGACGATCAATTCTTGAAGCTGTAACATTTTCATTCCCCATCTGTTTGTAATCTCGTAGTAAACATCTTTTGGATGTGTAATGCACATCTTTTATTCAGAAAGCAATCAGAAAGCATGAAGTTCACTATACACTCCATTCTCCGACTGCCTGCCCCAATTTCACTTCCGTATTTGCGGAAATTAAAGGTGTAAATGAGTCATTACGCTCCATAAACAAAATGACGGTCGATCCGAAAGAAAAATATCCGAAATCCTCGCCTTTTTTACATTCCTTCGATGAATCGTTTATATGGATACTATTGACGTTCAAAGCACCGACTTTGACGACAGCAATTCTTCCGAAAGAAGTCATCATTTCGGAAATGAGACGGTAGTTCGTTGCAAAAGGTCTATTGCCTAAGCGTAAACCTAAATCATTTACCGGAAATGAGGTCGTGCCTAATGCATATCTTGATAGCAATTCACCGTCTATCGGGTAATGAAAATGATGATAATGGCTTGGAGAAAGGTAAAAAATGAAAAAAAATCCGTTTTTATAAGGGATTGCCCTCTTTTCATCCCCAAAAATATCTTTTATACTATATAGATGGTCCTTAATTTTAAATGATTGGTTAGGGCCGATTTTTTCAGCGGCGCTCACAAAGCCATCGACCGGAGAAATGATAATATTGCTTCTTTCATCAATATGGCGGGAACCTTTTTTCAAGTTGCGCGTAAAATATGCTTGAAGGCTGTCATAATATGCCACCGGAAATTCTGCTTCATCTTGATTGATGCGGTATGTTTTTGCGAAAGGCCTAATCAGCTTGCGGCTGAAGCGTGAGCGGGTGATAAATTGCAACATCGATGAAGACACTGGATGACCAGTCAATTCGACGAAATAGTTGAATAGCGCTTTTTTCATGACATCATTCTCCAATGCTTAAATATCCGAATTGGATAAGTATAATGAAGTACAAATAGTTTTAGAACTTCCGTATACGATAATAGCTGATTTGTCGATATTTATCTACCATATTATAGACAGAAACTGTCATGCAACATAAATAAAATATAGAATGGAGGGAATCTTATGTTTTTATCGAGATATTTTGATTATACGAAGTTAAAAGGACAAATGGCGAATGCAATTACATTGCTGAATCTCAGCTTCGGAATTATTGCTATTATTCTTATTGCGAAAGAACTTAGTCATATGAGCCTTGTTTTTATTTTCTTGGCGGCTTTGTTTGACCGGTTTGACGGCCTCGTTGCAAGACGCTTCCATTGTGAATCCTTATTCGGGAAAGAATTGGACTCGCTAAGCGACCTCGTATCGTTTGGTGTAGCACCGGCGTTATTGATTTACATGACTGATTTATCGTCGATGCTTTGGGTCGGGATCGGAGCGACCGTTTTCTACATTCTATCTGGTGCTGTTCGTCTCGCACGTTACAATGTAAAAGAGTTTGACGGATCTTTCTATGGCCTTCCAATTACAGTCGCTGGCGTTATATTGGCATTATGTTATTTCTTAAGCCCTTATATGGCAGCTCCTTATTTCGTTATCATCATGGTCGTATTAGGCATCATGATGGTGAGCAATTTCAGGATCGCAAAAATATAAATATGCGAGGTGGTCACTGTCGTGGAAAGTACAAGCATCTTTCCCGACAGCTTGATCATTTCATATCTTTTTTCAAATTAAAAACTTTACAGGATCGATTGAAATTTTATATAATAAATTTTGTGATCCATACGGAGATGTACCCAAGAGGCTGAAGGGGACTGACTCGAAATCAGTTAGGGCGTTCACGCGCCGCGGGGGTTCAAATCCTCTCATCTCCGCCATACATATTCAAGCTTTGATATGACAACCTTTCTGAAAGTACTAGCATACTTTTGGAATAAAAGGGTTGTCATTTTGTTTTAAAATGCACAATTTGCGCTGGTCGTCAGTCGATTTCAGCTTTGTTTTCATGATCCTCAAGTCTTAAAAAAACAGCAGCTGTAAACAAACGTTTGGAATGTTTCAGGCGAATTAATGATTGTCAATCCATTTTTCACCTGTAATTTTTTCAAATAGTTCTGCTGACTTACTATTTGTTAATTGTGCGTATTTGCTTTCACCTTCTATAATAAGTTCCACTTTATCTTAGTCTGGACTAATCCATAGGTCATAAATTAACTTTTTTGAACCAGATTCTTCATTTTCCTTTAAATAGAATTTGTAATGTGGATAGCTTGCCATTTCTACTTTTGAATTTTCTCATCTAATGTCACTACGTATTTCTTTGATTTTTTGTATTTCATGATCATTAGTTATTTCTTTGATATGTTCATATTTATCTCTTCTCCTAAACGTTTTTCTACTATAATCTTTAATTCCTTATTCTGTTCTATAATCCCATTTTTCTCATTTTTAATTCAATTGGAACACCCTGCAATAAGAATTGACAATACACTAATACATGCAATGAACTGTTTGTAATGTTTTAGTACGGTCACTCCTCGCATAAAATTTGACGAGTATTATTTAGAGAATTTTCGGGGAGTTGCTTGCATGTATAAATCACAATGCCCTTAATATAATAGTCAATTCTTGCTCGCCTGGGAGTGGGACTTTCGGATAGGTTATCGATTGTAAGCAGCATTCAGGAACATCCAGCATAAATTATCAAATTGTAAATAATACGCCTGCTGCATAGGTTGGTTATATTAGGGAAGAGGCTAAAAAAATTCTGCAACGCTCTCATATAGGTAACTAATAGGGTTTGAACTCGGAATTGTGTACCGGGATCAGACCTTTTGCATTCTTCACCGAAACATTTCATTTTCTTTGGATGAACTGCCGCCTCTCTGTTATTCTATAAGAAGGAATGATGTAAATGTCCGGACCATCTTCAAAGCAATTGCAAGCTTATCCCGCAATCCATAAGGGCAGACTTTCCGGTGCTGTCAGCAAGATGGAACTGCCGTTCGACTATTTGCAAATATATAAACTGCTAACCGTACCGCCGATGAGCGGATCGATTTTTGGAAAACGAGAGCAATTGGCCATGGAGATGCGGAATTAGAAGGTTTACATAAGGAAATTACAGCCTAGCCTATTGAAACGATCGTCGACTGACAAAGGACGATGATTTACAGCGCGTCAATTTGAAAAATGTAAAGAAGTATGGGGGCTAAGCCCATCTGTGCTACGGGAGTTTTATGCAACGATAGAAGTGAGTGAATTCCTTAGCAGGGAAGAAGTACGTTTGTTGTTAGAGTAAAGCCCGCACCGCTTTTTGGTGCTTTTTTCTTTGAGTATTTCGTTAGACAGACGCTATTACAAAATCTATTAAAAAAAGAGGTGATTTCAATCGAACGTGCATTATCTGTTCTCTCATCCTATTTTGGTTTTTCTTCATTCCGAACAGGTCAGGAAAATGCTATCCGCAACGTTTTGAATGGAAAGGACACGCTCTGTGTCATGCCAACTGGGGGCGGGAAGTCAATATGCTATCAAGTGCCTGCCCTCATAATGGAGGGAACTGTATTAGTCGTTTCTCCCCTTATTTCATTAATGAAAGACCAAGTGGATGCTCTCCATCAAGTCGGTATTCCAGCTGCTTATATTAATAGCACGTTATCCAGTGAGGAGTATTTTGGTACGTTGGAAAATGCGCAAGCAGGTATGTATCGGCTGTTATACGTTGCTCCTGAACGTTTCGATTCCCCTTCCTTCATTCAACAGCTCAGCAAAATGGAAATACCGATGATCGCAATTGATGAGGCGCACTGTATTTCCCAATGGGGACATGATTTCAGGCCGAGCTATCGGATGATGAGCAAAGTGATTGGAGCATTTGAGAAAAAACCGATTGTCCTTGCGTTGACCGCGACTGCAACCCCAGCAGTGCGTGATGATATATGTGAACAGCTTCGCATTGATCCGGAACATACCGTAATGACCGGCTTCGAACGAAGTAACTTAACCTTTTCTGTCATTAAAGGACAAGACCGGGAAAAATATGTGAAAGATTATGTAAAGAAAAATGAAGGGGAAGCTGGTATTATTTATGCGGCTACCCGCAAAGCGGTCGATCAGTTGTATACCGTCCTGAAAAAAAGTGGAACGCCTGTTGCAAAATATCATGCGGGGCTTTCTGATTTGGAACGTCAATCTGAGCAGGACCGATTTTTGATGGATGAGGCAAAAGTGATGATTGCAACGAATGCATTTGGAATGGGCATTGATAAATCGAATATTCGCTATGTGATCCATTATCAAATGCCAAAAAATATGGAGAGCTATTATCAAGAAGCGGGGCGCGCAGGAAGAGACGGACTGGATAGTGAATGCACATTGCTTTTTTCTTCGCAGGATGTGTTAACCCAACGTTTTTTAATTGATCAATCGCAGGAAAGCAATCGTATTCCTGCCGAGCTTGAAAAATTGCAGTCAATGGTAGATTACTGCCATACGGAATCATGCTTGCAAAAATTCATCATTTCTTATTTCGGAGAAACAGACTTGGAAGATTGCGGAAAATGTGCAAATTGCACAGATACGAGAGAAGCTTTTGAAGTAACAGTAGACGTACAAAAGGTGCTATCTTGCGTCATCCGCATGGGTCAGCGCTTCGGTAAGACGATGATTGCGCAAGTACTGACTGGCTCCCGCAATAAAAAAGTGTTAGAATTTAACTTTGATCAGCTGTCGACATACGGTTTAATGAAAGACCGTAATACGAAGGAAGTCTCCGATTTCATTGAATTCATCATTTCCGAAAATTATTTAGGTGTAGAAAATGGACAGTTTCCTATAATATATGTAACGGAACAAGGAAAAGATGTGTTAACTAATAAAGTGAAAGTATTCCGAAAAGGATCAGTTGAAACGAAGCAAATAACGAAGGAAGATCCGCTGTTCAATCAACTCCGTGCCCTTCGTATGCGCATGGCACAGGAGGCTGGAGTTCCACCATTCGTTGTTTTCTCCGATAAATCGTTGCATGACATGGTTGTGAAAATGCCGAAAACCGAAGAGGAATTTTTACAGGTGAACGGCGTTGGAGCAGCTAAATTGGAAAGGTATGGAGAAGCATTCATAGAAGAAATAAAATCTTTTGCAGCTCAGTCTGTGTAGCAAGACTGATTGTCCGCATAATCGAAAAAGCAGAGATGGAGCATATCGCCCGATCTCTGCTTTCTTTTTTATTTTGATGGATCAGTTAGCTGCAAATTCCTTTTCATCCCGAAAACCGTATAAAGGGCAACCACCAACAATACGATACCTGTTACGATAAATCCACCGTTATAGGATAGATCCAAATAGCCGATAATACTTGAGCCTACAACGACTCCAATTGAAAAGAACGCATAAAAATAACCATATGCTTTACCACGGAATTCTGGAGATGAAGAATCGATCAGCAAAGAGTTGATGGATGGGAATAAAAAGGCAAAGCCAACCCCGTATAATGCCATTGCGAAGTATAATAAGCTCATATCATCAGTTTGGCTTAAAAACAGCATGCTGACGCCCATTACGGAAATGCCGAAAGCCAAGGTGAGCATCGGCCGCGCCTTATCAAAAATCCGATTGATCGGCAAAAGAAAAATTAATATAGCAACGATTCCAAAAGTGCTCAGCAACATGCCACTCGTTTTCGTATCAAACCCCAAACCTTCTACTTTTAAAGGCAATACAAGCGCTAAAACACCTTGAGAAAACATTAGGAAGAATGCTCCAGCGAACGCACGAACCATACCTGGACTCTTGAATAAATACCGGACTCTGAAGTTTTTAGAATCGGCCTCCTGCTTTTTCTTTGCTACTGTAAACGAACGGAGTAAAAAGAACGCAAAAATAGCTAAAATAAGCATAATGGCTCCGTTGACAGCCATAATGAAGGGGGCGCCTGTTTTTGCAGCGACGATGCCGCTATATGCTGGCCCAATAATTGCCGCTGATCCAACGAAAGCTCCTGAAATAGCGACGCTTCTGCCACGCTTGGATTCCTTTGCACGATTCGCCAAAAAAGTAAACGCTGCTGGAACAATTAATCCTTCCATAAAGCCGTGGACTAATCTCACTATGAGCAAGGAGAGTGGATCATTCGCAAGCATATAGCAAAATAGTGAAAAGGCTGAAGCGAAAAGCCCGATCAATAGAACGATGAAAGGACCTCTCTTATCTGTTAAAAAGCCCGATATGACATTGCCGATCGTATTGGAAAACGAATACATGCCAACGACTAGGCCTGTTACGAAAGAGGAGGCACCTAAAGAAAGGGCTAAAGGACTCATAATGGGCAGTTGTGAAAACAGATCGAAAAATGAGAAAAAGACAATAAGATAAACAAAAATACGCATCGTAAAGCCCCATTTCAATTAATATACACTTCTTCTACTTTATCATGTTCTATGATTTAGGGAAAAGAAAGAGTCTGAACAGAAACAGAAATTATGGCAATCTGTCATCTATCAATATAGAATGAAAAATAGGCAATTAATTTCAGTTGAAGGATGTGGTTCGCATGGTAAGGAAAATAAAAATCGGAATTGTCGGATATGGAAATTTAGGAAGAGGCGTAGAATCAGCAATTGCACAAAATGATGATTTAACAATTGTTGGTGTATTCACAAGACGAGCCCCTGACCAGCTCCAATTATTGAATACCGATATACCGATCATCCCTTATGATGATATTTTACAGTACAAGGAAAAAGTAGATGTTTTAATTCTATGCGGCGGGTCGAAGGATGATTTACCGAAACAAGGCCCAAATCTTGCCGCACATTTTAACACAGTCGATAGTTTTGATACACATGCGAAAATCCCTGAGTATTTTGAGGCAGTGGATGCTTCCGCTAAGCCGAATGGAAAAACAGCAGTCATTTCCGTCGGATGGGATCCAGGACTATTTTCTCTGAACCGTCTTTTCGGTGAAGCAATTCTTCCAGAGGGGGCAACCTACACGTTTTGGGGAAAGGGTTTAAGCCAAGGTCATTCGGATGCAGTTCGTAGAATCGAAGGTGTTAAAGGAGCCGTTCAATATACAATCCCGGTGGAAGAAGCAGTCGATAAAGTACGGAGCGGAAAACTGCCGGAATTAACGACGAGAGAGAAGCATACGAGGGAGTGCTATGTTGTTTTGGAAGAAGGGGCTGTTGCAAAAACAGTTGAGCAAGCAATCAAAACGATGCCGGATTATTTTGCCGATTACGATACGACCGTACATTTTATTACGGAAGACGAGCTGTCGCGTAATCATAGTGCGATGCCTCATGGCGGATTCGTTATCCGGAGCGGTAAAACAGGAGAATCAAACAACCAAGTGATGGAATATTCTCTGAAATTGGAGAGCAATCCCGAATTCACTTCAAGCGTTTTGGTCGCCTATGCAAGGGCTGCTTATCGTCTAAACGAACGTGGCGATACAGGCGCTAAAACAGTGTTTGATATTGCACCCGGACTGCTTTCCCCGAAATCACCAAGCGCATTGCGAAAAGAAATACTATAACGTATTCATCAGAGTGATGAAGCTATTCTAAAAAGACATGACTCCATTGGAATGAAAGATTGAAAATGCTTTCAAAACGAAATTTATTCAATTATAATGAAACCTGTAGAAATTATTTAGGAGGTCGAAATAGTGCCGAAAAATGACGAAACACTTACAATGTTGAAAGACTTGACGGATGCGAAAGGCATTCCGGGAAATGAACGCGAACCTCGTGAAGTAATGAAAAAATATATCGAGCCATTCGCCGATGAAATTGATTATGATGGGTTAGGCTCCCTTATTGCTAAGAAAACAGGTGATCAAAACGGACCAAAAGTAATGATTGCTGGCCATTTGGATGAAGTTGGTTTCATGATCACGAAAATTGATGATAAAGGTTTCCTTTCATTCCAAACAGTCGGTGGCTGGTGGTCACAAGTTATGTTAGCGCAGCGTGTGACGATTGTTACACGCAAGGGTGATACAATTACAGGTATTATCGGATCAAAACCACCGCATATTCTATCTCCTGAAGCACGCAAAAAACCGGTAGACATTAAAGACATGTTCATTGATATTGGCGCAACTTCTAAAGAGGAGGCAATGGGGTGGGGCGTGCTGCCAGGCGACATGGTCGTACCGTATTTTGAATTCACAGTGATGAATAACGAAAAATATTTATTGGCAAAAGCTTGGGATAACCGTATTGGTTGCGCAATCGCGATCGATGTCATGAAGGCGTTAAAAGATGAAAATCATCCGAACATCGTATTTGGAGTAGGGGCTGTCCAAGAGGAAGTCGGCTTACGTGGAGCGAAAACAGCTGCTATGAAAATCCAACCGGATATCGGTTTTGCAGTTGACGTAGGCGTTGCTGGTGACACACCAGGAATAACTGCAAAAGAATCAACAAGCAAAATGGGCGATGGTCCACAAATCCTCCTTTACGATGCTTCTATGGTATCCCATAAAGGACTGCGCGATCTTGTCGTCGATACAGCTGAAGAGCATGGCATCCCATATCAATTTGAAGCAATGCCTGGGGGAGGAACAGACGCTGGATCGATCCATTTAAGCGGAAACGGGGTACCTTCATTAGCAATCTGTGTTGCAACACGCTATATTCACTCACATGCAGCGATGCTTCATAGAGACGACTACGAAAATGCAGTGAAGCTTATCGTAGAAGTCATTAAAAAATT
This sequence comes from Sporosarcina contaminans, assembly GCF_042679045.1. Classification (NCBI taxonomy): domain Bacteria; kingdom Bacillati; phylum Bacillota; class Bacilli; order Caryophanales; family Caryophanaceae; genus Sporosarcina; species Sporosarcina contaminans. The sequence goes on from NZ_JBHTLT010000125.1 coordinate 18,095, forward strand.
AGACAAAGACACAGTCCACGAAATTAAGTTTGCATAATATCGAAAAACCGCATCTTTTAAAGGTGCGGTTTTTCGTTTACTTGATTCAATTAAGAAATAACGCATAATCCACTGTTTCAAACGCATAAATGACACTTTCGGCGCATAATACGATGGATCCAATGCATAAATGAATTGCGCAGCGCATACCTCAACGCTTCGATCGCATAACTGCATCATTCCACGCATAAATAGTCGTCTGACGCATAACTACCTCTTCACCCCTATAAATCCAATAAACTACGCAATTCCACGTTCTCGATTCACCTTTCTTCAATACTCTCATCCTAATAATCAAATAAATACACAAATTTATAATAATTCATTTGACTTTATATTTATGCAATCATATAATGTTTTATACAAACTTAAACAGGACGGTGATGATGGTATGATAAAACTCCCTTTATCTGCATTGAACATAGAAGAGAAGATTGAGAAGAGTTTGAAGGGAAGAGATTTTTTAACGTTATTGGATTTTACAACAGAAGAGATAACGTATTTATTGCATAAAGCGTATGTTATGAAACAAGAAGCAACAAAAGGGAACTTGCCCCCCGCATTGGCGGGAAAAACTTTAGGAATGATTTTTGAAAAGCATTCAACACGTACACGTATTTCTTTCGAAGTAGGCATGATTCAATTAGGTGGTCACGCGATGTTCATGAATGCAAAAGACTTGCAAATCGGACGTGGTGAGTCTGTATATGATACAGGTCATGTTCTTTCAGAATACTTGGATGGTGTAATGATTCGAGCCAATTCCCATGAAATGGTGAAAGAATTGGCAAAACATACGTCAGTTCCTGTTATAAATGGATTGACGGATTTATTTCATCCTTGCCAAGCGATGGCGGATTTATTAACGATGATTGAATGTAAGGGAGCAATTGCAGGATTGAAATTGGCCTATGTCGGAGATGGCAATAATGTCGCGCATTCGCTAATAATTGGTGCGGCACATATGGGGATGCACGTTGCAGTAGCGACACCGGCAGGCTATGAATGCAACGGAGAAATCGTTGTAAAAGCAAAGGAACTTGCGTCTCATAACGGAGGTAGCATAGTCGAAACAAATGATCCAATTGAAGCTGTGATAGATGCTGATATCGTTTATACAGATGTATGGACTAGTATGGGGCAGGAAGATGAAACTGAAAAACGTTTGCAGGATTTTGCAGGTTTCCAAATTAATGACGAATTGATTGTCCATGCAAAATCGGACTTCGTATTTTTGCATTGCTTGCCAGCTCATCGTGAAGAAGAAGTTTCAGCATCAGTAATTGACGGGCCGAATTCATTTGTATTTCAGCAGGCCGGAAATCGTCTGCATGCGCAAAAAGCGATTCTTGCGGCAGTAATTGAATGATTTAGATAAGCCTTTTTATGCGCATAAAAAGGCGGAATCTTCGGAGTTTATGTGTACTTGGTTTATGCGCTAATTATGACAATTAATGTGCGCTAACAATTATTTATGCGAGAAATGGAAGGTAGATGCGTATAGAGAGGTATGATAATCGTTTTATTGACACATAAAACATTAAAAGCCACCATATTCTCAGGTGGCTTCTTTTTAAAACTTTAGCGTCCGGAGAAGGCTTGTGCTAATTCTCCTGTGATTTTTGTTCTTTCTTGCTCATCTGCGCTATTCCACAGTTTTTCGAAAAAGACGCCGAGACCAGGCAATAGATGTTCTTCGCCACGTTGAATCGCATCGTCCACTACATTTCTAATATCTTCGGCCGAGTTGTTCGTCATATTGGCCGTGATTGCATCCCGAATTTGAAAATTCATGTAGATCAACCTCCTACTATTATTTTGTACAAAACATCGCCAACTATACCGCCATTTGTTACACTGAAAAGAAAAAGGAAGTCAACTGAACATGAAAAGAATTGAATCTGCACAAAATGGACTCGTTAAGCATTGGAAAAAGCTTGCGACTTCTAAAAAAGATCGTGACAAATCAAATGAGTATATTGTAGAAGGGTTTCATCTGATTGAAGAAGCGATGAAGGAAAAAGGTAGTTTGCTTCATTTAATAATCCGCGAAGATGTCCAATTACCGATTGACTGGGATGTCTCCAACATAGTCACCATTGAAGTGACGAGGGCAATTGCAAAAGAATTGTCGGAAACAGAGCAGTCTCAAGGCGTATTTGCCCATTGTAAGCAATTTACTTATTCCGAAGAGAAGATCGAAGGATGGAGAAAGTACTTATTCATCGACTCGGTACAAGATCCAGGAAATGTCGGAACGATGATACGGACAGCAGATGCAGCAGGGTTGGACGCTGTTATTTTAGGAAAAGGTTCAGCTGATCCGTATAATCCAAAAACGATTCGTTCAGCGCAAGGCTCTCATTTCCATATACCGATTGTCAAAGGCGATTTGATGGAGTGGTGCGGTCGCGTGAAATCAAAAAAAATTCCTGTTGTTGGAACAGGTCTGAAGCAAGCTGAAAATTATCATTCGATCAAGCGATGTGAGCAATTTGCGCTTATTGTAGGAAATGAAGGAAGCGGAGTCGCGTCAGAATTGTTGGAACAAACGGATAAAGTTGTAAAGATCCCATTGCATGGTAAGGCGGAATCATTAAACGTGGCCGTAGCAACGGGCATATTATTGTATACTTTAATTGAACCCTAAGTTGAACAATTATTTTGTTTCGGGTATACTACTGTAGTATATAAATTATTGAAATGCGATGATCGGGAAAAGTAGACAATTTGCGAACCGACAGGAAATCGGCACCAAGACTGAGAGTGCCGAAAAGGTGAGAAATTGTTGAAGTTCACCCCGTTAGCAGCCGCCAGGACCAACATGCTGTTGTAAAGGTGCGCCGGTAGAGGGCCGTTATTCCAAATGAAGTGATTATGCGCTATTTGCATAATAATCAGGGTGGTACCGCGAACTCGTCCTCGTCCCTTTTTTAGGGGGCGGGGATTTTTTATTGATGAAAGGAGAATTGGCATGGAAGAACAGTTGAAAGAATTGAAAGAATTGAAAGAACAAGCCCTTGCGAAAATCAAGGAAGCGACAAATGTAAAAGAATTGAATGAAGTGCGCGTTGCTTATTTAGGAAAGAAAGGTCCGATTACGGATCTTTTAAAAGGCATGGGAAAACTGCCTGCAGAAGAACGCCCTAAAATGGGTGCACTCGTTAACGTCATTCGGGAAACCGTAACAGAAGTGCTTGAAGAACGTATGGCAAAGCTTGAAGAAGAGGCGATCAATGAGCAGCTGTCTAAAGAAGCAATTGACGTAACATTGCCTGGACGCCCTGCACGCACTGGCAATCACCATCCGCTAACACGAGTTGTTGAGGAAATTGAAGACTTCTTTATTAGCATGGGGTATGAAATCGCAGAAGGCCCGGAAGTTGAAAAGGATTATTATAACTTTGAGGCGCTTAACCTGCCGAAAGGCCATCCTGCCCGTGATATGCAAGATTCGTTCTATATTTCGGAAGAAGTGCTGCTGCGTACACATACTTCACCTGTTCAAGCACGGACAATGGAGGCGAAGGGCGGAGAGTCAATCAAAATTATTTGCCCTGGAAAAGTGTATCGCCGCGACAATGATGACGCGACACATTCTCACCAATTCACGCAAATTGAAGGTCTTGTCGTCGGTGAAGATATTCGCATGAGCGATTTGAAAGGAACTTTGGATTTATTTGCAAAAAAAATGTTTGGTGCAGATCGTGAAATCCGTTTGCGCCCGAGCTTCTTCCCATTCACAGAACCTTCCGTTGAAATGGATATTTCCTGTTTCAAATGTGGGGGAGATGGCTGCAATGTTTGTAAAAAAACAGGGTGGATCGAAATTTTGGGAGCGGGCATGGTGCATCCGAATGTCTTGAAAATGGCTGGCTATGACCCGGAAACCGTTTCGGGATTCGCATTCGGAATGGGGCCTGAGCGGATCGCAATGTTGAAATATGGAGTGGAAGATATCCGTCAATTCTATACGAATGATGTACGGTTCATATCACAATTCCACCGGACGGAAGCGTAAGGAGGAGAATCCATGTTAGTATCTACAAAATGGTTAAATGAATATGTCAATATTAAAGGGATCGATCCAGCTGAGTTGGCGGAAAAAATCACTCGTTCCGGGATTGAAGTAGATTCCATTATCCACCGCGGAGAAGGGCTCTCCAATATTGTCGTCGGCTATGTAAAGGAATGCATCAAGCATCCTGAAGCAGACAAGTTAAATATTTGCCAAGTGGATGTCGGAGAAGAGACGACACAAATCATTTGCGGTGCACCGAATGTAGCGGAAGGCCAAAAAGTGATCGTTGCCCGCCCGGGTGCTGTACTCCCTGGAGGCATAAAAATTAAAAAAGCAAAACTGCGCGGAGAAGAATCGAATGGCATGATCTGTTCATTGCAAGAGCTTGGCATTGAAGGAAAGTTAGTGCCAAAAGCATATGCTGAAGGCATTTATGTATTGCCTCAAGATGCTGTGCCCGGTGAAGATGCATTGCCGCTAATTGGATTAGATGATACAGTGTTGGAATTCGATTTGACGCCTAACCGTTCCGATGCTTTAAGCATGTTAGGAGTTGCATATGAAGTCGGTGCGATTTTATCCCAAGGCATTGCCCTTCCGAACATTTCTTTCAAGGAAGCAGATGAAAAAGCTGGAGAATTGTTGAAGCTTCGTGTAGAGGCTGCCAATGACAATCCGATGTACGTTGCCAAAGTGGTAAAGAATGTAAAAGTGGAAGAATCACCTTTATGGTTGCAAAATTACTTGATGGCTGCAGGTGTTCGACCGCATAATAACGTCGTCGATATTACGAATTATGTCCTTATGGAATATGGTCAACCGTTGCACGCATTCGATTATGATCGGATTGGTACGGGTGAAATCGTTGTTCGTCATGCTGAAGAAGGTGAGAAAATCACGACTTTGGATGACACAGAACGCACGTTAAAAGCGCATAACTTAGTCATTACAAATGGCAAGGAACCTATAGCGCTGGCAGGTGTTATGGGCGGCGCGAATTCCGAAGTGCATGATGGAACGACAACGGTCGTTATTGAATCAGCTTATTTTGCACCATCATCTGTCCGTACAACATCGAAGGAAGTTGGATTGCGCAGTGATGCGAGTACTCGATTTGAAAAAGGCGTAGACCCGAACCGAGTGGCTGATGCAGCAGAGCGTGCAGCGCAAATGATGGCTGAAATTGCAGGCGGGGAAGTATTATCCGGTTCGGTCATTTTTGATCAGTTGGATAAAACAGCGGAGCGCATTACGATTTCGCCGGATTATATTAATAGCCGTTTAGGCATGAAAATATCTATGGATGAAATGTTATCGATTTTGGAGCGTCTTCAAATACCTACAGATGCGGTGAACGGCCAGCTTGTCATAGATGCACCGACGCGCAGGCAAGATTTGCGTATTAAAGAAGATATCATTGAAGAAATTGCGAGAATGCACGGCTATGATGAAATTCCAAAAACATTACCTGTCTCAGAATCTATCCCTGGCGGATTAACACCTTACCAAGCGAAACGACGTATCGCGCGCCAATTCCTTGAAGGAGCAGGTTTGTATCAAGCAATTACGTATTCGTTGACATCGAAAGCTCAATCTCAAGCTTTCGCACTTGAAACGGCACCAGTGACGGAGCTTCTCATGCCGATGAGTGAAGAACGCAGTGTATTGCGTCAAAGTTTGGTCCCGCATTTATTGGAAGCAGTCACATATAATGTAGCCCGTCGGATCGATTCAGTCGCGTTATATGAAACAGGCTCCGTTTTCTTAGGAACAGAAGAGGACGGCTTGCCAAAAGAAGTAGAACATCTATCAGTGGTCATTACCGGCAAATGGGTTGACCAACCATGGCAAGGTGAAACGAAAAAGGTGGACTTCTTCGTAGTAAAGGGCATTGTCGAAGGTCTAATGGATCGTTTAGGTCTTGCACATCTTGTTGCATTTGAACAAGCGGTTATTGATGGTATGCATCCGGGCCGCACAGCGAGCATCTTGCTGGATGGAGAACGTGTCGGTTTAATCGGTCAAATTCATCCGACTGAGCAGAAAAAACGCGATTTGAAAGAAACGTATGTGATGGAGATGAACTTATCAAAAGTGCTTTCTGTCGAAACTGAAGAATTATTGTATCAACCAGTCCCTCGATTCCCATCGATTTCAAGAGATATTGCACTCGTTGTAGCGAGCGAAACATCTGCCGGAACGCTTGCACAAATTATTCGTCAAGCAGGTGGCAAGCTGTTGAAAGATGTGAAACTGTTTGACTTGTATGAAGGGGATAATGTTGAGGACGGCAAGAAATCGATTGCTTTCTCTTTAACATACTTCGACCCTGAACGGACTCTAACCGATGAAGAAGTTGTTAAAGCGCATGAAAAAGTGCTATCTGCTTTAACGAATGAAGCGGGAGCTCAATTAAGAGGATAAAAATAACGGGGTTCATTGGCTTTCGATTCCAATGAACCCCGTTTTATTCGACTTGAAATCCAATATGAACATGCAGATCATAGCTTTCTATATGTTTTTTCTCTGAAAGTGGTTTTTCTCGTGTCGACGTTTAAAGATCAGCAAGAAACTTGTAGTATTTTTTTGAAAAAACAATTCAAAAAAACTAACAATTTCACCCCTTGCTAATTTACAATTTGCCTGTTGCAATTTGTGTACTGAAAGCCGTGCACAGCAAATTTTATCGTCTTTCGGTTAGTATAACGGACAAAAACACTCAAAAATCTACTGCATCTTTTTTGTTCAACAATCGCGCCGTTAGTTTAATATTGGTATCACGTTAATTATTGGCTCTTCATAAAGATGAACACTTTTAATCACCCTTTTTACCTCTTCAATATTCTTAAGAAAACATCTAAATTCCATTTTACATTCAGTTCCAAACGATATTTCTCCTTTAGTACCTTCATATGGTGTTGCCTTTTCTAATGGCCTCCAATAACCACTTACGTGAGAATTAAAAATAACATTATCGTAATTTCCTACTGTTAGCACACCAATTTCATTTAGTTGATCTCTGACCTTTTCTATTTACTCTTCTGGTAACAGTACTTCTACCTTTACAAATTTATACTTCAATTTGATCCCCTTGAATTCATCTTTAGATAATTTTATTCTCTTTATATTCATTAGCCTACCTGTATTCAAAATTATAACCGTTTCATAGAAGCGATCTTTTTCGCTTTTCCAGAATTGGCAAAATGCCATTTTGTCACCGATTTTAAAAATGGCTCCCCATTCTTCAATAAAATTTTAGCAGCGACCTCATCTACTTTCGGTCCTGCTCCTTTCGGCAAAGAAACACCTGCTATTTCGCTTAAACGATCCATCTCTTCCAAAAAAGCGACTCGAGCGATAATTGATGCCGCGGCAACAGCTACATGTAATCCTTCTGCCTTCGTTGCAAATAGGACATTTTCACGGATAATTTCACGCTGAGATTGAATATGCTTGTAATAGATGCTGCGTTCAGCAAATTGATCGATCAAAATATAATCAGGCTTTTCGCCGTCCAATTTGCGCAGCACATGCCTTAATGCTTGGTTATGCAGCAATGCTTTTATTTTTCCTTGCGACCAGCCTTTGCTTTGCACTTCATTATATCGATCATTTTTCAATGTCAATACGCTATGCACAAGTGTTGCGCGCAAATCAGGCGCTATTTTTCGCATCCAATCGTCTGTCAATTGCTTAGAATCTTTCACGCCCAACTCTTTCACAAGTTCAATTTGGTCAGCGCGGACAAAACAGGCGGCTACCGTTATAGGTCCAAAGAAATCTCCTGTCCCTGTCTCATCCGAGCCTAAGACAGTGAGCTGAGATAAATGGTCCGGAAGTTTATCTCCTTTTGAAGAATTTGTTAGATTTCGCTTTTCCTCGTCGAGCGAAGGAGGGGCCCCCCACAATGCAGCTTCACGCAGAGCACCGCCTCCTTGGAATAAAACCTTTCCAGATTTATATGCCGTGATCGTTGTATCTGGCAATTTTGCTGCAAAAATAATATGAGGTGAATTACGGCTCACTTTCATTTCATGATAATGTTTTATTATATTTTGCATGACGGCATCGCTTGCGACGATGACAGTTTGAGTCATAAGTATCCCTCTTTCTAAAATGCCTATTTGGTTATTCTACATTAAAACGATGTATTCCTGCACCATTTCTTCTTTGCGGCTGCCTTCTCTTTTCAACTAAAACAGTTTCATGGTATGATTGAGTACAGAGTTTTTACTTGGGGGGTCTCATCATTGGCAGACGAGCAGAAGACGCGCCTAACCGTTGATATATATGGACAGACATATACGATTGTCGGAAGTGAATCGAGCAGTCACGTACGGCTCGTCGCATCGATCGTTGATGATCGGATGCGGGAAATCAGTGCCCGCAATCCCTATTTGGATAGCGCGAAAATTGCAGTTCTCACTGCTGTGAATAGTGTCCATGATTACTTAAAATTAAAAGAACGGATTGAGGAATTAGAACAAGAATTGAATAAGATGAAGGGTTGACGGACGTTTATGCTTGATTTATTACTAGTATTCCTTCTATTAGGAGGACTAATCACGGGGTTTAGACGGGGCCTTATCGTTCAAGCAATCCATATGACAGGCTTCATTATCGCAATAATTGTCGCTTACATATATTATAAACCGCTTGCAGATAAATTCGTGCTTTGGGTTCCCTATCCTGGCGTGACAGCTGGCGCCAAGCTTAGCTGGACAGTTGAACAGCTTGATTTGGATCAAACGTTTTACAGGCTTTTGGCATTTGTATTAATTTTTATTACCGTGAAATTTTTATTGCAGCTTATTGCTTCAATGTTTGATTTTTTGAAGTACTTGCCTGTCATAGGTTTTATTTCTCGTTTCTTTGGGGCAGGTTTAGGATTTATTGAGTTTTATATAGTACTATTTTTTATTCTTTATGTCCTTGCGATGCTGCCATTGGATATAATACAAAATGCATTGGATCATTCCATTTTGGCGAATGCAATGTTCAAGCATACCCCGATCATTTCGGAAACAGTAAAAAATTGGTGGTATATTTATAAGCAGTAGCTTCAGACTGTTGAAAGGCGTTTGTGCTGATGAATTCCACAAATACCATTTTGAAAGCAATCGTTTTCATTCCAGTTGAAGATATTTTTGCTGAAACTTTTTGTATATGCATATTCAGCTTCCCCCATTTTCGGAGGAAGCTTTTTTAAAGAAAATGAATGGAGGAGGAACCTTTTTGAATAAAAAAACGATCATCCGTACATTTGAAAAAATTGCTTTATATATGGAGCTATTAGGAGAAAATCCATTTAAAATTGGTGCATTCCGTAAAGCGGCGAATGTCCTTGAATTGGATCCGCGCAGCTTATCTGAAATGGACGATATTCTATCCCTTAAAGGAATTGGGAAAGGGACAGGCGCTGTCATTACCGATTTATTTGAAAAAGGAAAGTCTGATTTATTGGAAGAGCTTGAAGAGAAAGTGCCAAAAGGTTTAATTCCACTCTTGAAAGTTCCTGGCCTTGGCGGTAAAAAAATTGCGAAGCTTAGAGAAGCGATTGGCATCGATTCAATAGAATCCTTGCGTGCTGCCTGTGAATCCCATGAAGTGAGCAAAGTGCCTGGGTTTGGCAAAAAGACTGAAGAAAAGCTTTTACATGAATTAAATTTATTAGGAACGCGCAAAGGAAAGCTTCCTGTTTGGCAAATTGAATCAATTGTTCTATCAATTGAGGAAGAACTGCAAAAAATAAGTGAAATTAAACGTTTTTCAGTTGCTGGAAGTTTTCGGAGAGCAGAGGAACAAAGCAGCGATGTTGATTTCATCATCGTAACGGATGAACCGGCTATTGTAAGGGAAAAGCTGTTGGAAGCATTGCCAATTGAAGAAACGGTTGCCGCAGGAGACTCAAAACTATCGGTAGCACTTGACATGGCAGAGATTGTCGATGCGGATTTTCGTTTTGTAACAGATGAACAGTTTGCGACTGCGTTGCATCATTTTACAGGCTCCAAAGATCATAATGTGCGAATGCGTCAATTGGCTAAGTCAAAAGGAATGAAAATTAGTGAATATGGCATTGAAATGGAAGATGGCACCATTCAAACTTTCGATACCGAAGAGGCATTTTTTAACTTCTTTGAATTGCCTTTCATTCCACCTTCCCTCAGAATCGACGGCACTGAATTGGACCGTATTGATGAAATAGATAAGCTCTTGAAGTTGGATGATATTAGAGGTGATTTCCATATGCATACGACATGGTCTGACGGTGCGTATTCTATACGTGAGATGGTGGAAGCTTGCCGGAGCAAAGGCTATTCGCATATGGTCATTACAGATCATACGCAATATTTGAAGGTAGCGAATGGGTTAACACCTGAGCGTTTACGAATGCAAATAGCGGAAATACGCTCAATTAATGAGGAATACGATGATATTGAAGTTTTTTGTGGAACAGAAATGGATATTTTGCCTGACGCAACATTAGATTTCGATGATGAACTATTGAAGGAGCTCGATTTTGTTATTGCATCAATCCATTCCAATTTCAATCAGCCACAAGAGCAAATCATGGACCGTCTCCATGCTGCAATCAAAAATCCGTACGTCCATATGATTGCGCACCCTACAGGCCGGATCATTGGCCAACGTGACGGCTATAGCCCAGATGTGCCGCAATTGATCGAGTGGGCGAAGCAATATGACAAAATCTTAGAATTGAATGGGAATCCGCACCGATTCGATTTATCGGTGGACTATTTAAAAATGGCGCAAGATGCAGGCGTAAAAGTAGCGATTAATACGGATGCACACGTCATTGCGCAACTTGATCATATGAGAATCGGAGTGCAATATGCACAGAAAGCTTGGTTGAAAAAAGAGACGGTCGTCAATACATGGCCGTTAGAACAATTCATCCGTGACATTATACGGAAGTGAAAGGAAGTGTAAGACATTGGAAAAACGTGTCTTGAAAACACTTGAATTTGATAAAGTACGAGAACTTGTCCTTACTTACTGTACGTCTTCTGCAGGAAGAAGCCATATGGAAAAATTGGTTCCAGTTAGTGAATACACGGAAGTTGTTAAGCTTTTGGAAGAGACCGATGAAGGACTTGCCATATTAAGAGTGCGTGGAAACGTTCCGATGGGTGGCATAAGTGATGTAAGGCCGCATGCGAAAAGAGCGCAGATTGGCGGTATGTTAAGTGCGTATGAATTAATGGAAATTGCGAATACGATTCGAGCAAGCCGAATTCTTCGTCAATTCATCGAAACGGTCGATGAAGATGAAGATATTAGCATTCCACATTTTTTGGCAAAAAAAGAGCAATTGCCAATTCTTACAGGATTGGAACACGAAATTAACCATGCGATCGACGACAATGGCTATGTTATTGATAGTGCATCTAATGTACTTCGTTCAATCCGTCAAAGCCTTCGAATTCAAGAGGGCCGAGTACGAGAAAAGCTTGAAGGCTATACGAGGGGCAGAAATGCGGCAAAGATGCTTTCGGATTCGATCGTAACAATCCGCAATGACCGCTACGTCATTCCGGTAAAGGCTGAATATCGCTCACATTTCGGCGGAGTTGTCCATGATATGTCATCCTCGGGACAAACATTGTTCATCGAGCCGGATGCCGTTGTCCAAGCGAATAATGAAATACGGAATTTAAAAATGAAAGAGCAAGAGGAAATCGAAAAAATTCTACTTGAGCTGTCCGTAAAAGTGCAGGAAGTGGCGCATGATCTATTTGTATTGGTCGATATCCTATCTGAGATAGATGTCATTTTGGCGAAAGCCAAATTTGGCACAGCAAATAAATGCTCTAAGCCAGAAGTAAATAATACAGGATATATCCGCTTAGTGAAGGCAAGGCATCCGCTTATTCCAATCGAAGAAGCTGTTGCGAATACGATTGAATTTGGACAAGACATTACGACGATTGTTATTACGGGACCAAACACAGGAGGAAAGACTGTCACATTGAAAACAGTCGGTCTTTGCACATTGATGGCGCAAGCAGGATTGCCGATTCCTGCTCTCGACGGATCGGAAATTGCTGTCTTTGATTCGGTTTACGCTGATATTGGAGACGAACAGTCCATCGAACAAAGCTTAAGTACATTTTCCTCACATATGGTTAATATCGTAGACATCTTGAAAAAATTCGATTCCCGCTCATTGATCATATTTGATGAGTTAGGATCGGGAACGGACCCGCAAGAAGGGGCAGCTCTTGCAATATCGATTTTAGATGAAGTGCACGGAACCGGTGCGCGTGTCATGGCGACAACGCATTACCCGGAGTTAAAAGCGTATGGCTATAACCGCCCCGGAGTTGCAAATGCGAGTGTAGAATTCGACATTGACACATTAAGCCCAACATACCGCCTTTTAATCGGTGTTCCGGGCCGTAGTAATGCGTTCGAAATTTCAAAACGGTTAGGACTTCACGGTCATATTATCGACAGGGCAAAGAAATTTACCGGTAGTGACCGAGGAGAAGTCGATTCAATGATCGCTTCGTTAGAGTCAAGTCGTGTTCAATCCGAAAAGGACGCTGAACAGACACATGCGATCTTGCTTGAAACAGAAGAACTAAAAAGGGAATTGGAAGCGAAGCTATCAGAGTTTGATGAAATGAAAGAAAAACTGATTGAGAAAGCGAAAGAAAAAGCGAAAAAAATCGTCGAGGAGGCAAGAACGGAATCAGAAGCAGTCATATCCGAATTGCGTGCAATGAGGTTAAATGCCGGAGCGCAAGTGAAGGAACATGAATTGATTGAAGCAAGAAAAAGATTAGAAGGCGCTTCGCCTGCTGAAGATAAGAAAAAAATCAAAGCGAAAGCAGCGCCAAGACCGTTGCAAGTTGGCGATGAAGTGAAAGTGTTAGCATACGGGCAAAAGGGCACGCTTATTGAAAAAGTTGCCGATAAAGAATGGATCGTTCAAATTGGTATTTTGAAAATGAAATTAGATGAATCCGGCCTCGAATATAGCAAGCCGGAAAAAACGAAAGATCCAGTCGTTTCTGCCACAGTGAAAGGTCGGGATTCCTATGTGAAATTGGAATTGGACCTTAGGGGAGAGCGATATGAGAATGCATTGTTAAGAACGGAAAAGTATCTTGATGATGCTCTCCTATCTAATTACCATCAAGTTTCAATTATCCACGGAAAAGGGACTGGCGCTTTGAGGCAAGGTGTCCAAAACTATTTGAAAAACCATCCTCGTGTCAAAAGCTACCGGTATGGCGAAGCCGGTGAAGGGGGACATGGTGTAACAGTCGTTGAGTTGAAGTGAATAATAAACTTTCTCAAACAATTGTTTTTTTGTGAAACCATTTTGAATGTCATTCGTATAGTTAGGAATGATTGAATGGTAAAGGAGAGCCGCTATAATGACTAAGACAGGTTTTTGGAGCCATCCTCTCGTAGAAACGGCGGGCTATTTTAGTGTTGCGATACTTTGCCTTGTTGTTTCTATGGTTCTTTTTGAAATTGTTACGAAATATGGGAACTGGGAGGAAATACGAAAAGGGAATATCTCTGTTGCAATGGCAACCGGAGGAAAGATTTTTGGTGTTGCAAATATATTCCGCTATTCTATTTTGCAGCATAATACGTTGCCTCAAATGATTGGCTGGGGATTATTTGGATTCACTTTGTTAATTATCGCTTATCTTTTGTTCGAATTTTTTACTCCAAAGTTTAATATAGATACAGAGATTGAAAATGATAACCGGGCTGTTGGCTTCATCTCTTTGACAATTTCTGTTGGATTATCTTACGTGATCGGAGCCAGCATCTCATAGGAGCATTGATGTTGTATGGAAAAATTGTCTAAAATATTGATCGTTGTATGTGTTCTTTTTGTTCTTGTTGGAATTTACTGGTTGTTTAAAAATACGCCTTGATCATTCTATGGTCAAGGCATTTTTTATAAGTAAAATGAATAATCTATTTGAAAGCGGATTCATTAACCGATATAATGAACGAAGAAGGAATTTTCTAAGAATTGGAATGGGAAGAGGGGGGTTTATAATGGTTGAAAGGCCTTGGTTGGATCAATATCCGCCGGAAATACGAAAAACGATCAATTACGACAGAATTCCATTACAACAATTTTTGACAAAGGCAAGTGAAAAGTTTCCGGACAAAACGGCGATGCACTTCATGGGGAAAGATATTACATTTAAGGAATTCCATTCATCTGCTTTGAAGTTTGCTAATTATTTGAAGGCGTTAGGGGTCGAAAAAGGGGATCGGGTTGCTATCATGCTCCCGAATTGTCCGCAAAGCGCAATCGCATATTATGGAATTTTGTACTGTGGGGGAGTTGTAGTACAAACAAATCCACTTTATACGGAGCGGGAATTGTCTTACCAAATGTCGGATTCCGGAGCGAAAGTGATCATTTCATTGGATATTCTTTATGCGAGAATATCGAAAGTCGTCAAAGAAACGAAGTTGGAGCACATCATTATTACGGGGATTAAAGATTATTTGCCGTTTCCTAAAAATGTGATTTATCCTTTTATTCAAAAGAAAGAACATGGCATCGTCGTAAAAGTAGAACATCGAGGCATGAATCATTTATTTACCGAGATTATGAAGACTGCAAAAGACGATCCGATAGAATATGAATTCGATTATGATTCGGATATTGCGTTGCTTCAATATACAGGAGGGACGACCGGACCGCCAAAAGGAGTTATGCTGTCACATGCCAATTTGATATCCAATGCGCAAATGTGCAATGAATGGTTGTATAAATGCGAAGAAGGCAAAGAAACGGTTATGGGCATTTTGCCGTTTTTCCACGTTTACGGGATGACGACTGTCCTTGTATTATCTGTCATGCTTGGCAATAAAATGGTTTTGATTCCGAAGTTCGATTTTGATACGGCATTGAAGACAATTGACAAACAGAAGCCGACTTTGTTTCCAGGTGCACCAACGATTTATATCGGCTTGCTTAACCACCCACAATTGCATAAATACGATCTATCCTCTATTAAAGCTTGCATAAGCGGTTCGGCTGCTTTGCCGGTTGAATTACAACAGAAATTTGAAAAGGTAACGGGCGGCAAGTTAGTGGAGGGGTATGGTTTAACAGAAACTTCACCCGTTGCAATCGCTAATCTCTTATGGGACGGTGAGCGAGTAAAAGGTTCAATCGGATTACCGTGGCCGGATACGGACGCATGTATTTTGGGACCGGATTCTTCTGAACCATTGCCGTATGGGGAAGTTGGGGAAATTGCGGTTAAAGGTCCTCAAGTGATGAAAGGATATTGGAACCGACCTGAAGAAACCGCTTCTACTTTCCGAGATGGCTGGTTATTGACTGGAGATTTAGGATATATGAACGAGGATGGTTATTTCTTTGTCGTTGACCGGAAGAAGGATATGATTATTGCGAGTGGATTCAATATTTATCCACGCGAAATTGAAGAAGTTCTTTATGAGCATGATGCCATTCAAGAATGTGTAGTGGTAGGTGTGCCTGATCCATACCGAGGAGAGACTGTGAAAGCATATATCGTTTTCAAGGATGGCAAATCGGCAACGGAAGAAGAGTTGGATAAATATTGCCGAGAAAATTTAGCTGCTTACAAAGTGCCGCGCAAATATGAATTCCGCAAAGAATTGCCGAAAACTGCGGTCGGAAAAATACTAAGACGTTCATTAGTTGAAGAAGAAAAAGAGAAAATGGGGAAAGAATTACAAACTTCGTGACGAAACACTTGACGATAATTGAATAAACGATTAACATGAAAATATGAATGAACAGTCATTCATATTTTCTTCTTTTTATTGGTGGTGATAATAATGAAACGCGATAAACCAAAATACAAACAAATCGTGGATGCTGCAGTTGTAGCCATTGCTGAAAACGGCTACCATCAAGCGCAAGTCTCGAAAATCGCAAAAGTTGCAGGTGTTGCGGATGGAACAATTTATCTTTATTTTAAAAATAAAGAAGACATCCTTATCTCTGTTTTTAGAGAGAAAATGGGTGTGTTTGTCGAAAACGTAAAGGTAATCTTGCAAAAGGAAATAAGTGCGACAGAGAAGTTGTACAAGATGATTGATAATCATTTCAGCCTGCTACATAGTGATCGCCACCTTGCTATTGTTACTCAGCTTGAGCTGAGACAGTCCAATAAAGAGCTTCGCTATAAGATCAATGAAGTATTGAAAGAATATCTAACCTTGTTGGATTCCATTTTGAAGGAAGGAATCGAACAAGGTGAATTCGACGAAGAGATCGATATTCGGTTGGCGCGCCAGATGGTGTTCGGCACGATTGACGAAACGATCACTTCATGGGTAATGAACGATCAAAAATATGATTTGATGAAGTTGGCTCCTGAAGTACACCGCTTGCTTTTAAAAGGAATGAAAGCGTAATCATCAGAGCCTGCAAGTTAGAAAGGGTGGGAGAAATGGAGTTCTTGAAAATTTCTGTTGAAGACGGAGTTGCAGTTGCGACGATCAACCGTCCTCCGGCAAATGCCTTATCAAGGGTTTTAATCCAAGAGGTCGGTCAATTGCTTGATCAAGTGTCGAGCGATCAGTCAGTCAGAGTCGTTATTCTGCATGGTGAAGGGCGATTTTTCTCTGCAGGGGCAGATATTAAGGAATTCACTTCTGTTGAATCCGGAGGGGAATTCACGAAACTCGCTTCTGCAGGGCAGGATGTTTTTGAAAGGCTTGAAAGCTTTCATAAGCCGGTCATTGCTGCAATTCATGGCGCTGCGTTAGGGGGCGGTCTTGAATTGGCGATGGCTTGCCATATCCGTATCGTTACACAAAAGGCAAAATTGGGATTGCCTGAACTTCAATTAGGGTTAATTCCTGGGTTCGCGGGAACACAAAGGCTCCCTCGTTACGTAGGGATGGCAAAAGCTGCCGAAATGCTTTTGACGAGCGATCCGATTACTGGGGAAGAAGCAGTTGCTTGGGGACTTGCAAACCTTGCAGTTGCTGATGAAGAGCTACTGCCGAAGACGATGGAAATGGCGAAGAAAATTGCCAAGAAAAGTCCGATTGCGATGAAAGCTGCTTTGCGCATGCTTCAATATACAAAACCTGCATCTTACTATGAAGGAGTGAAAGCGGAAGCTGATTCATTCGGAGAAGTGTTTGTCTCTGAAGATGCAAAAGAGGGCATCCAAGCATTCATCGAAAAAAGGGAACCAGAATTTAAAGGGAACTAAACAAGCTGAGGAGGTCTGTTAGTATGAACATTTATGCATTGGTAAAACGAACATTTGATACAGAGGAGAAAATTGCGGTTTCAAACGGCAAAATCGTGGAAGACGGCGCAGAATTCATCATTAACCCATATGATGAATATGCGATTGAAGAAGCGATCCAAGTTCGTGATGAGCATGGCGGTGAAGTAACAGTCATTACAATCGGTGACGAAGAGGCTGAAAAACAACTGCGCACCGCTTTGGCTATGGGTGCTGATAAAGCTGTCCTTATTAATACCGAAGACGATTTAGACGAAATGGATGAATTTACTGCTGCAAAAATCATTGCAGAGTACTTGAAAGATAAAGATGCGGATCTTATTTTGGCAGGAAACGTTGCAATTGACGGCGGCTCAGGTCAAGTAGGACCACGTGTAGCAGAATTATTAGGCATAAACTATGTCACGACCATTACAGATTTGAAGATTGATGGTACATCTGTAAAAATTGTTCGTGACGTAGAAGGAGACTCCGAAACGATTGAAACGTCCTTGCCGCTTTTAGTTACGGCACAGCAAGGATTGAACGAACCGAGATATCCGTCATTGCCGGGCATCATGAAAGCAAAGAAAAAACCACTTGAAGAGCTTGAGTTGGATGACTTGGATATTGACGAGGACGATGTCGAAGCGAAGACAGAAACGATTGAAGTATATCTGCCTCCACAAAAAGCAGCTGGTCGCGTCCTTGAAGGCGATCTATCTGATCAAGTAAAGGAATTGGTGGAACTGCTTAATAAGGAAGCGAAAGTGCTGTAAATGCACGTCCTTTCAGATTTTCGTCCGATTTTTCATTGCGAATGAAACAATACTTACATTAGCTATTTTAGAAGAATGTAAGTCAAGTTAGGGACGTAGCACTTTTTCTTAGGAATGGTAAACGTTTAGGGAGCATGATCTCTCGCTCGTTTGAAATGCAGATGCAGTTGACATACCGTAGTTAAAAGTAACGGAGGAATACTGTATGTGCCGCTTCACTTCAGTACAAATAAATTTTTGCTGGATTTAGTTCAATACGTATTAGGAGGGGACTCTATATGTCTAAAAAAGTCTTAGTGCTTGGAGAAGCTCGTGAAGGAGCATTGCGAAACGTATCGTTTGAAGCGATTGCGGCAGCGAAACAGGTAGCAGATGGTGGGGAAATTGTTAGTCTACTGTTCGGTGATGCTGTCCAATCAATGGGGGAAGAATTGATAAAATATGGTGCGGACCGAGTCGTTACTGTCGAACATCCGCATTTAAAACATTATACATCTGACGGTTTCGGTCAAGCGTTCATGGAAGTATATGAACAGGAAAAACCGGAAGCAATTGTCTTTGGCCATACGGCAATGGGCAAAGACCTTTCTCCTAAGATCGCAAGTAAACTGGATACAGGGCTAATTTCCGATGTTACAGCGATTGAAGGGGATGGTGATGATGCTGTATTCATCCGCCCGATCTATTCAGGTAAAGCATTTGAAAAAGTGAAGAATAAAGAAGGATTGTTGTTCTTCACGATTCGTCCGAACAATATTGAATCGCTTACAAAAGATGAGGGCCGTACAGGTGATATATCTTCTGTATCAGTCGATATTGCGAATTTACGCTCTGTCATTAGCGAGGTTGTCCGCAAGTCAACAGAAGGTGTAGATTTATCTGAAGCGAAAGTCGTCGTAGCAGGTGGACGTGGCGTTAAGAGTGCAGACGGATTCAAACCGCTTGAGGAATTAGCGCAACTGTTAGGCGGTGCAGTAGGGGCTTCTCGTGGTGCGTGTGATGCGGATTATTGCGATTATTCATTGCAAATCGGTCAAACAGGGAAAGTCGTTACGCCAGATCTTTACATTGCTGCAGGAATTTCTGGAGCCATTCAGCATATGGCTGGAATGTCCAACTCGAAAATTATCGTGGCGATCAATAAAGATCCAGAAGCGAATATTTTCAAAGTAGCAGACTATGGAATTGTAGGAGATTTATTTGAAGTAATTCCTATGATGATCGAAGAGATTAAGAAAATTAAAGGTTAAGTGTCGGTGGGCCCCTTTTCACTTGGGGCCCCTTGCTTTTGCGTGCATATTTCACAACAGTCGATGTCGTTGGAAGCAGATGTTTAGCCCGCGCGAATCGCCCGTGATATAATGCAGGCATAGTGGTTTTATTAAAGGAGGAAATTACAAATGGCAATCGTTCATGCAACTGACCAAGATTTTAAAGAACAAACAAAAGAAGGCCTTGTCCTTGTGGATTTCTGGGCAACATGGTGCGGACCTTGCAAAATGATTGCACCTGTCCTTGAAGAGTTGGATGGAGACCTTAACGGCAAAGCGAAAATTGTTAAAGTGGACGTGGATGAAAACCAAGCGACAGCTGGTGAATTCGGCATAATGTCTATTCCGACGCTCGTTCTATTTAAGGATGGAGAAATCGTTGACAAAGTAGTCGGTTTCCAACCGAAAGAACAGCTATCAGCTTTGATTGAAAAACACGCTTAATTGCTGTTCGAGCAATCAAAAGACTAAAAACCGGGAGCCTAAAAGGAGTCCCGGTTTTTTGGTAGGTGAAAATGATGAATGAATTGATTGAACATAAATTATCGCTGCTTCCGGACTTACCTGGCTGCTATCTTATGAAAGATCGGCAAGGCACGATCATCTATGTCGGGAAAGCCAAAATATTGAAAAACAGGGTACGAAGCTATTTTACAGGTTCCCATGACGCCAAAACGCAAAGGCTTGTTGGGGAAATTGAAGATTTTGAATATATCATCACGTCATCTGACATCGAAGCGCTTATTTTGGAGTTAAACCTCATTAAGCAATACGACCCGAAATATAACATCATGCTGAAAGATGACAAAACCTATCCTTATTTAAAAATCACTGCTGAACGTCATCCGAAATTGATTGTAACGAGACAGCTAAAAAAAGATAAAGGGAAATATTTCGGCCCCTATCCTAATGCAACGGCAGCACATGAAACGAAAAAGCTATTGGATCGGCTATATCCGTACCGAAAATGCCACTCATTGCCGGATCGAGTTTGCCTATATTATCATTTGGGTCAATGTTTGGCGCCTTGTGTCAATGAAGTGCCAGTGGATACGTATAAAGAAATGATCGATGATATTAGCAAGTTTTTAAATGGCGGGTACAAGACCGTCAAAAAAAATCTACAAGAGAAAATGAATGCGGCTGCCGCCGATTTAGAGTTCGAAAGAGCGAAAGAATATCGTGATCAAATTGCAAATATTGAAGCGGTTATGGAAAAGCAAACGATGATGATGAATGATTTCACGGACCGAGATGTGTTCGGATATGCTGTGGAAAAAGGTTGGATGTGCGTCCAAGTGTTTTTTGTCCGGCAAGGAAAATTGATTGAGCGCGATGTCTCTATTTTCCCGCTATATCAAGATCCACAGGAGGAATTATTGACATTTATCGGTCAGTTTTATGGCAAAAGCGGCCATTTGCTCCCGAAAGAGATTCTATTGCCAGAAGGAGTCGACCGTGAAATTGTCCAGCAATTATTGCAAGTGAATGTTTTCATCCCGCAACGTGGAAAGAAGAAAGACTTGGTCCAATTATCCATAAAAAATGCGAAAATTTCGTTGCGAGAGAAATTCCAGCTTATCGAGCGGCAAGAGCAAAGGACGGTCGGAGCTTGCGAAGAATTGGGAGAAGCGATGGGCATCGCTGTTCCATTGCGCATTGAAGCGTTCGACAACTCCCATACGGGAGGAGTGGATGCTGTGTCGGCTATGGTTTCTTTCGTCGATGGCAAGCCGAATCGGAAAGATTATCGGAAATATAAAACACGAACAGCAGCTGCTCACGATGATTATGGGGCGATGCGTGAAGTAGTAAGAAGACGATATATCCGAGTTCTAAAAGAAGATTTGCCTTTGCCGGATCTTATTTTGATAGATGGTGGGAAAGGGCAAATGGAAATTGCGCGTGAAGTTGTTGAAGATGAATTAGGACTGTCGATTCCGATCGCGGGTTTGGCTAAAGACGATAAGCACCAGACGGCACAATTGCTATATGGCAACCCGACAGAGGTTATTCCATTGAAGAAGACGAGCGAAGCGTTTTATTTATTGCAGCGAATTCAAGATGAAGTTCACAGATTTGCGATTACATTTCATCGTCAACGACGTGATCAAACAGCACTAACTTCTGCTTTGGATAATTTGAAAGGGGTAGGTCCGAAACGAAAAAAGCAATTGCTGAAGCATTTCGGTTCAATGAAGAAAATTCGAGAAGCATCGGTGGAAGAATTGCGGGCTGCAAGTCTTCCGCAAAAAGTGGCGGAAGACGTATTTGCACATTTCCGGGCTGAAAAAACTGAACAATAAGGAAGATGGGTTACATTTTCGTTTTCAAGTCCCATTTGACTTGAAAGCGGACTGCCCGTTCTTTCATAGCTTTTTCTCCGTAACATTCAGTCAAATAGCCATTCAGCTTTTGAAACTGTTCGGCTATGAAACCAGCTTCCAATTGATAGGATCTTTTTTCTAATAAAGTATCAGGAAGATTTTCCAATAAAAAAAGGGCTTCGTCCTTCGAAGACTTTTCAACAGTCCGGAGTGAGCCCCAACCGGCCTCTCTAAAAAAATCGGGGATCTCATCGACTGAGAAGATCGGAAACTTGCGTGCGATATCTTTTCCTGCCCAATATAGGATATCGTCCTCATGTTTTCCAAGGATATTAGGAAGCACATGATCCCTAATAATGTCGTACCCCAATTGGGTAACTGTTTCAGTGTTTGTGTTGTCCAACAAGATGCAGTCCTTTCGGATAAAGTCAAATATTAAAGTTTCTACGGTGAATTTGTCGATAAAAGTTCACATCACCTTGACCTGCTCAAAAGTGAGGAGTACAATGAACATGTTATTATATTGTACCATGAAGAGGCATGCCGTCAACGTTCACAGTTTGTCAAAAATGACACGTTTGGGGCAGACTCATTAATAAGGGAGGGTAAAGACTTGTCGAGAGAATCAGATTTTTACTTGCGCCGTTTGCATTCATTGTTAGGTGTCATTCCGGTTGGGCTATTTGTCACTCAACACTTGGTCGTCAACCATTTTGCAACCCGCGGTGAAGAAGCGTTTAATAATGCATCCAACTTTATGGGCAACTTGCCGTTTGTCCTCTTTTTAGAATGGTTCATTATTTATATTCCGTTAATGTTCCATGCGTTTTATGGTGTGTACATAGCTTTCACTGCGAAAAACAATGTTCAGCGCTACGGAACATTCCGCAACTGGATGTTCTTATTGCAACGTGTGACGGGGGTATTCCTTGTCATTTTTATTGCATGGCATATTTACGAAACGAGAATCCAGAAAGCACTTGGAACTGAAGTGAACTTCGATATGATGGCTGATATCCTATCGAATCCGTTCATGCTCATTTTCTATATTGCAGGTGTGCTGTCTGCGACATTCCACTTGGCGAACGGGCTATGGTCGTTCTGTTACCAATGGGGAATTACTCAATCGCCGCGTTCGCAAAAGATTGTTACATACGTTACAATCATCGCCTTCTTGGCGCTTTCAGTAATTGGTGTAAGAGCATTGTTGGCATTCGTTTAATACGATATCAACTATAATAATTAGATTATGTAAAATTGAGGAGTGAAACAATAATGGCTAAAGGCAGATTGATTGTCGTCGGCGGCGGTCTTGCCGGCTTGATGGCAACTATCAAAGCTGCAGAAGAAGGGGTCGCGGTCGACCTATTCTCTCTCGTTCCGGTGAAACGCTCCCACTCCGTTTGTGCCCAAGGCGGTATTAATGGTGCAGTAAATACAAAAGGTGAGGGCGACTCTCCGTATATCCACTTTGATGACACTGTATATGGTGGGGACTTCTTGGCAAACCAACCTCCAGTCAAAGCGATGACTGAGGCAGCTCCGGGAATTATCCACTTAATGGACCGCATGGGTGTTATGTTTAACCGTACACCTGAAGGACTATTGGATTTCCGTCGTTTCGGTGGTACATTGCATCACCGTACCGCATTTGCTGGTGCAACAACTGGACAACAGCTTCTATATGCATTAGATGAACAAGTTCGTCGCCACGAAGTTGCGGGTCTTGTTCAAAAGTACGAACACTGGGAATTCCTTGGTATCATTATGGATGACGAAGGCATTTGCCGAGGCATCAAAGCACAAAACATGAAATCCATGGAGATCAAAGCATTCCCGGCAGACGCTGTCATTATGGCGACTGGCGGTCCTGGAATCATCTTTGGTAAATCGACGAACTCAGTAATCAATACAGGTTCTGCCGCTTCTATCGTTTATCAGCAAGGTGCTAAATACGCAAATGGTGAATTCATCCAAATTCACCCGACAGCAATTCCGGGAGATGACAAGCTTCGTCTCATGAGTGAATCTGCACGTGGTGAAGGTGGCCGTATTTGGACATATAAAGATGGTAAACCATGGTACTTCCTTGAAGAAAAATATCCGGATTACGGAAACTTAGTACCACGTGACATTGCGACACGTGAAATTTTTGATGTCTGCGTAAACCAAAAATTAGGTATTAATGGGGAAAACATGGTATACCTTGACCTTTCCCATAAAGATCCGCATGAGCTTGATATTAAACTTGGCGGCATTATTGAAATTTATGAAAAATTCACTGGCGATGACCCACGCAAATTACCTATGAAAATCTTCCCTGCAGTCCATTATTCAATGGGTGGATTATGGGTAGATTACGAGCAGCATACGAGCATCCCTGGATTATTTGCAGCGGGTGAATGTGACTACTCACAACATGGTGCGAACCGTCTTGGAGCGAACTCTTTACTATCTGCGATTTACGGCGGAATGGTTGCAGGTCCGGAAGCGGTTAAATATATGCGTGGCATTAAACGTTCAGCAGACGATCTGCCTTCAACACTATTCGATACAGCTGTGAAAGACGAACAGCAAAAATGGGATGCTACATTGAAGATGGACGGCAACGAAAATGCGTACATGCTGCATAGAGAACTTGGTGAAATTATGACGGATAACGTAACGGTTGTTCGTTACAATGATAAATTGCAAGAAACAGACAATAAGATTCAAGAGCTTCTTGAACGTTATGAAAACATTAACATCACAGATACGCAACAATGGTCTAACCAAGGCGCGACATTTACACGCCAGTTGAAGAACATGCTATACTTAGCACGTGTAATCACTTTAGGTGCGTTGAATCGTAACGAAAGCCGCGGTGCCCATTACAAACCAGAATTCCCGAACCGTGACGACGAAAACTTCTTGAAAACGACGATCGCAGAGTTTGATGGGAAATCTGCACCGATCCTTTCTTATGAAGATGTGGATGTATCCTTAATTCCGCCACGTAAACGTGACTATTCTGCGAAGAAGGAGGACTGACACAAATGAGTGAGCAAACAGCTGTTCAAGAACAGCAAGTTGCAAAGAAAACAGTCATTTTCGAGATTCAGCGTCAAGATACGCCGGACTCGAAACCATATATGGAAAGATTCGAAATCCCTTATAGACCGAACATGAACGTCATTTCCGCTCTTATGGAAATCCGTCGTAACCCGGTAAACGCTGAAGGGAAGAAAACGACACCTGTCAATTGGGACATGAACTGCCTTGAAGAAGTTTGCGGCGCATGTTCAATGGTGATCAACGGACGTCCTCGCCAATCTTGTACAGCATTGGTAGATCAGCTTACTCAGCCGATCCGCTTGGAGCCGATGAGAACATTCCCAGTCGTTCGTGACTTAGTAGTTGACCGTGAATTCATGTTTGATTCACTAAAACGAGTTAAGGCTTGGATTCCGATTGATGGCACATACGATTTGGGTGAAGGTCCTCGTATGCCTGAGCGCAAACGCCAATGGGCTTATGAATTGTCGAAATGTATGACTTGCGGTGTCTGCCTGGAAGCATGCCCGAACGTCAATGACAAATCAAACTTTATTGGCCCAGCTTTAATCTCACAAGTTCGTCTTTTCAACTCTCATCCAACTGGAGCAATGAATAAAGACGAACGTCTTGAAACTTTAATGGCAGACGGTGGAATTGCAGAATGCGGAAGCTCGCAAAACTGTGTAGTTGCATGTCCGAAAGGAATTCCTTTGACAACTTCCATCGCAGCGATGAACCGTGCTGCTACAGTTCAAATGTTTAAAAACTTCTTCGGAAGTGACCATATGGTCGACTAATGTCAATAGTAAAACCCCCGTGACCAGATGAACATCTGGTTGCGGGGATTTTTTTGTTTTCTAGATTAAAATGTGGTTTTTAGGAGGGGGGATGTTGACTGTCTATGCGCGTTTGCAGAGGCGGGAGGTGGAGTAATGAGTATCCTTGTCAATTTATGCGATTATGGAACGTTTTATGAGTATGTATCACAGTTTATGAGTTTATATTTCGCTTTATATGATTTCCATAGCGTTTATGCATTCCTTTATTCGTAACGACGTAACGAGCAAACGGACTTTAGTAACAGAAGCAAGGTGTTGAGAGCAAGTCTATAGCGTTAGGGACAGTCTTTGCCTTAAAAGATATAAAAAGAATGGTGTTGTTGGTAGAAGGAATCTATTCCACGTTTCTCTGCATCCATGATTACGAGGTTCAAGGCGGAGGCAATCGTTGGCGTTATAGAGGTTTGTTTAGGAAAATATTAACTGTATGTTTTTGATAATCAATAAAAGGAATGGTACTGTGCAGAATTCTTTGATATAATAGAAAAATGAATAGTCATTCATTTTAAAAGGAGTGGGAGCTATGGGGATTTCTTATATTGAAGATATGCAAAAATGGGTTGAAGAATTTACATTTTCAGTACCGGTATCCGTTTGGTTTTCTGAAACGGATATGTATGGTCACTTAAATAATACGGTTCCGTTCAAATATTTTGAACATGCAAGAATTGAATATTTGAAGCATGTTGGTCAAATGGATGATTGGACAGATCCGAAAGGACAAACAATACCGGTCGTTGCCGATCTGCAATGTGATTTTCTGAAACAAGTATATTTTGACGAGCATCTTGATCTTTACGTTAAAGCAAATTCGATCGGAAAAAGTTCGGTTGATTTGCATTATATGGCAAAAAACCGAAAAAATGAGGTTGTCTTCACTGGACGGGGGACAATTGTCCAAATCGATAGAAAGACTGGGAAATCCTTTGCTTGGAGCGAGGAACAAAAATCTGCGTTTCTTCATAAAGTAATGAACTAGCCGGCACAGCCTAAACCTTCCTCACATATTGTAAAGTGAACGTGGATAGGAGGGGCGCGTCTTGACAGAAGAAATGAAAAACCGTTCGTTGCTGACAGCAAGGGAGCGAGAAATCTTTCATCTTTTAGTAGATGATCATACGACGAAAGAAATCGCGGGACGGCTCGGCATTAGCGAAAAAACCGTCCGAAACCATATCTCCAATACGATACAGAAGTTAGGCGTTTCGGGCAGGGCACAAGCGATTGTCGAATTGTTGCGATTAGGA
The DNA here is from genome assembly GCF_042679045.1 of Sporosarcina contaminans. Classification (NCBI taxonomy): domain Bacteria; kingdom Bacillati; phylum Bacillota; class Bacilli; order Caryophanales; family Caryophanaceae; genus Sporosarcina; species Sporosarcina contaminans. The sequence continues at coordinate 44,907 of NZ_JBHTLT010000125.1, forward strand.
GAGTTGAAGTTGAACTAATAATGCTATTGACCTTAGCATAGGGGCAATTTCATTATATGAAGTAAATCGGCACGTAATATTTACCGGCTCTCTCTGTTGAAACTGTGATGCCTGCTTGCAATTCGATTAAATTTGTTGCGTTCTATGGCAAAAAAGGTGACAATAAGTAGAAAGTATTCGTTTCAGGGAGCTGGTATACGTGACGGAGAACAACGGATTGAATCTTGGCGGCACCGAGAATATCGCCCGTATGGAGAAAGAGCTGCGATATATCGCTGGCATCATTAAGCAACAAGGTCGGAAAATACTTAGCAATTATACGATCACTCCTCCGCAATTCGTCGCTTTACAATGGCTGTTCGAACACGGAGATATGACAATTGGAGATCTATCAAATAAAATGTACTTAGCTTTTAGCACTACAACTGATTTGGTTGATCGCATGGAAAATAATAATCTTGTGAAGCGAGTACGTGATGATCAAGACCGCAGAGTTGTTCGAATACATCTATTGAGTGAAGGCGAACGAATCATTGAAGAAGTGATTGATAAGCGCAGAATGTATTTAAGTTCAGTCCTTAAAGATTTTGACGAGGATGAATTAGGGGAGTTTTCCCGACTACTGACTAAATTGCATAAAGAGATGACGATAAAGTGAAAAATAGAAAAGCTGCTCCAATTGGAGTGATTGATTCAGGTGTCGGCGGATTGACCGTCGTAAAAGAAATGCTCAAACTTCTTCCTGCTGAACCGATTGTTTATATAGGAGATGATGCACGTTGTCCATATGGGCCACGTTCAGCCGATGAGGTAAGAGAATATACAATGGAAATGGCATCAGCTCTATCAAATATGGGAATTAAAATGCTTGTTATTGCCTGCAATACCGCAACAGCTGTTGCATTAGAGGAATTGCAGGCATGTTTTTCGTTTCCTGTATTAGGTGTCATTGCCCCGGGTGCAAGGGCTGCTGTACAAAATTCATCAAACGGGAAAATAGTCGTTTTAGGTACAGAAGGAACGATTAAGAGCGGAGCATATGAAAACGCAATCGCAGCTATTTCTCCAGAAGCTGACATAATCTCACTTGCTTGCCCGAAATTCGTGCCTTTAGTGGAAAGTGGAGACTACCGCAGGAAAGATATCCTGCCAATCGTCAGAGAAACATTTAAGCCGTTAAGTGAAGTGGATTTCGATACTGCCATTTTAGGTTGCACACATTATCCGCTATTGCATGGACCGATACAATCGATTTTGCCGCATGGGACGACCATCGTCTCATCCGCGAATGAGACAGTACAGGATGTAAAGCGTGTCTTAAACGATCGCGGTATTGCAAATGAATCGGGACAATGCGAAGCCCCGATATTTTATACGACTGGCGAATTGGATCCTTTTATTTCGATAGCGAAAGACTGGCTTGGCTTTGATGATCCTGATGTTAGATTTATAGAATTATAAGAGGCTGCTAACGGGGGACATGACCCCCGTTAGCTTTTTCTTATGCTATTTTCCTAAAATGCAGAAGCGGTTTTTGCTTTGATGAAAATGACTATGATAAGATAAATGTTGATATGAAAAGTGGAGGTTATCCAAGATGAGACATGATGGAAGAACCGCAAATACAGGAAGACCCGTAACGATAGAAAAGGATTATTTATTGCATCCTGAAGGTTCTGTATTGATTTCGGTTGGGAATACAAAAGTAATATGCACAGCGACGATTGAAGAACGTGTGCCTCCATTTTTAAGAGGGAGCGGGCAAGGCTGGGTGACAGCTGAGTATTCAATGTTGCCGCGAGCGACTGGACAAAGGACGCAGCGGGAATCTTCGCGTGGCAAAGTTGGAGGACGTACGATGGAGATTCAACGTCTTATCGGCAGAGCGATGCGCGCAGTAACTGATTTGGAGGCTTTAGGAGAGCGGACGATTTGGATTGATTGTGACGTCATCCAAGCTGACGGCGGAACGAGAACAGCTTCCATTACAGGAGCTTTCGTCGCCATGGCAATCGCAGCCTCCAAATTATTTTCAGCAAAGGAATTGAAAAAGTTCCCGATCCGGGATTTCTTAGCTGCTACAAGTGTAGGTAAAAACGAGGATGGTACTTTGTTGTTAGATTTAGATTATGTGGAAGACTCATCCGCTGCTGTTGATATGAACATTGTGATGACTGGGAATGGAGAATTTGTCGAAATGCAAGGAACTGGCGAAGAATCGACATTTACACGCGCTGAGATGAATGGGTTGATTGATTTGGCAGAAGTAGGCATACAGCACTTAATTGACATCCAAAAAGACGTGTTAGGACCAATAAGCGATATGATTGGCAAGGAAGTGACAGAAAATGAATGAAGTGTTAATTGCAACGAATAATGCAGGAAAGGCAAAAGACTTTGAAGCGTTGTTCAAGCCCTTTGGCATCCGGGTGCTTACGTTAAAAGATCTTGAAGAGGAGATTGACGTTGAAGAGACGGGTACAACGTTTGAGGAAAATGCAATTTTAAAAGCGGAGACTGTCGCCAAACAATTAGACAAGCTTGTAATTGCGGATGACAGCGGCTTGGAAATTGATGCGCTTTCTGGTGCACCAGGCGTCTATTCAGCGCGTTATGCGGGGCTTGAAAAGAATGATGATGCAAACATTGATAAAGCTTTAAAAGAGCTGCAGGGCGTCGCTGAAGCGGACAGAACGGCGCGTTTCCGATGCGTGTTAGCCGTTGCGGGACCAGGTGTTGAAACTGTGACGTTTTCAGGAAGCTGCGAAGGGTTGATTTTGGAGGAACGTCGAGGAACGAACGGTTTTGGATATGATCCTATTTTCTATTTGCCGGAAAAAAGGTGTTCGATGGCTGAATTATCTCCTGAGGAAAAAGGAGAAATTTCGCATAGAGGAGCAGCTTTGGATAAACTGAAAGAACATTTGCCTGTTTTGTTGGGCAAAGGGCGTGTTGAATGATGAAAATCATTGTAATGAGTGACTCGCATGGTGATCGGGAAACGGTGAAAGCCGTTTCCGAATTGCCAGCGGATGCTTATTTTCATTGTGGAGATAGCGAATTGTCAAAAGATGATACGGTTTTAAAAGGGATGCATATTGTAAAGGGTAATTGTGATGTTGACTCTGCTTTTCCTGATACAGTTGTGACGTCGGTAGTCGGGAAAACGATATTGATGGTGCATGGGCATATGCATGATGTGAAACGGACGTTGCTGTCGTTGTATTACGCTGCACTAGAGCACAAGGCAGACATTGTGTTGTTCGGTCATTCCCATTTATACGGCGCTGAGATGAAGGACGGCATTCTGTTTTTGAATCCCGGAAGCACATTATTGCCGAGGGGCGGCAAGCAGGCAACTTTTGCCGAAGTGGAGTGGGGAGATTCAATCCGGATTTCATTCAAAAATATGGCTTTTGAAGAAATTGATAGAGTGGAAATGAAGAAAGTTTAAAAATATCGTTGACATTTCTTCCAAGTATGCCTATAATAAAATTTGTCGTTAGCAAACATTGGTTGCTTAAGACATGTCTCAGTAGCTCAGCTGGATAGAGCAACAGCCTTCTAAGCTGTGGGTCGGGGGTTCGAATCCCTCCTGGGACGTACAAGAATGCGGTGTAAATCCTTTATACATAAAGGGTTATGAGAAATTAGGGATTCTGTTGGGGCTTCGGTCACTTGTGCAGAATCCCTTTTTTCTACCTAAAATATTAAATTAAGACATAAAATTATCTTCCAATTCGATTGAATGGGGGATTTTTTTGTTATGGCTATTATTTGAAGTGGATTTCATTCTGCCGACTAAAAAGCCTACCACTTCTATTAAAGGCAGAAGGTGGGGCAACTCACTACAAGAAGAAGGCTTCTCTGAATTGTAAACAATCCGCTTGTAAGATTAGTGATTAAAGAAGAAAGCTTCATAAGAAAGTTGTATCCGTTATTAAGGTTAGGGGATATTTGGAGGAAGTCCGAAGAAAAGAAATTATGTTCGATGTATAAATTTCTTGCGATCGGTTCAGATATGAATCAATTGTTTTCTATTGTTATAACTGTTCGAAAAATCCGATCACTCATTATATAATGGTGGAAAATGTTAATTTCTTCTAAAGGGGTGGTTATCATTGAAACCGTAATGAAAATTCGAAATGAAAACAAAAAAGGGCTTTGGGTGGTAATAATTACACTGCTATCCTTACTACTACTTTTTTTGCTCACTCACTTTTTCACTATATACCCCGGTGGGTACTCTATTGAAAAACGGAGCGGTGAGGTGTTAATTGAAAAAGGCGCAAATAGTAAAGGTGTCGTATTAAATAACAATGTGCTGGATGAGCTGAAAATAGCTTCTTTAGAAAGTAAAATAACATACATTAAAACTCTTTGGTATGTAGGTTTATTATTTACAGCAACATGTTTAATGGGAACAGTCACTTTTAAAAGATTGATGTTTAAGAAAGTTGCTATTATAACAGTCTCATTATATGTTGTTTTAGCGATCTTGATTATCTTCTCTTATGTAAGCACAATATCATCAATAGAGAATTCAATTATTGATCTAATCAAATAAAATAAAATAAAATAAAAAGAGGTTGGTCTAAGCGTGGCTGCTGAAAAACTTACGTTTATTAATTTTGTTAGGTATGCTGAAATTTAAAAAGGCGATATTTCGTTACAATCCCTTACTCCGCTCCTTTCATTAAGGTGAGAATTCGTTTGAGATTGACGGCAAAGATGGCCATTGCGCATAACATTTGCATGCCAAATAGAGCTGTGAGTGTGGCTAATCATACACCGTAATTATATTTCAATTCATCATTTTTCGTTTCGATTTTGTGGCAAGATTTGGCTTTCCCTTGAAATTCCACACCATTTTAAAGGTTTTGTTTTTAGCACGACAACCGTAGATTGCCATAAATGGACTTAGGTTTAAGGTTTCTTGACCATAGACCATCGGGACACCACCTGAATTTAAGGATTCGGATGAAGTCGCGGATGGTGCAATTGATGTGATGGCTTATTTGGATATTGGTTTGAAGAATTATTTGATTAAAAAAGGAAGGGTGCTGGATTGACTGCTCAGGTTTAGTTGCATATTGGAATACAGTGTGACAGAATTATCTTGACTAACTTCGGGGAATAATAGTCGCAGTTATAGTAGCATTTGTTGATTATTTAGTTCTTGTCAATAGAACGATGGATGCTTACGATTCGATTCCAGGTCCGAAGCTTAATTGGAGATATGTTTGATATGAGATGTAGATGCTATGAAGGATAAAAAATATTTGAAATCAACATTTTTTTCAATTGCTATTATTAGCATACTTTTATACTCATTAATAGGAATTATTAGTCAACTGAAAAATGGAGGATTTCCTAGGGCTACTTCTATTATTTTATTTTTATATTCAGTTTTATTATTTTGGATTTTCTTTACGAAAAAGAAGAGAGAATAAATTATTTTGTGTTTTGGAAGATAAGTGAGTTATGAAAATAGTTTTAAAAGAAGAAGATATTTAGTGGGAATATAGTTATTAAAGGGTGACGTTTTCGTTACTCTCTTTCTTTTTATTAGGCGTTTGTCAATGCCTTTTCGTGGTAGCGGAGCGGAAAGGAGGCAATTTCAGGGGTGATTATATGAACTATTATTTTACGTTTTTATGTTTAGTTTAATCGTGTTTTTAAATTTAGGTTTTTATTTACCGTTTTTAAAGAACAAAGATTAAATACTTGCAGATAAGTAGGGGCTGTCCAGAAAGTCAGTGAAAACTGATTTTCTGTGATAGTCCCTTTCTGGTTGGAGAATAAATGGGGAACCCCTGACAACCGTCGCTTTCCGTTCCA
>NZ_JBHTLT010000126.1:0-54160 GCF_042679045.1 Sporosarcina contaminans
CCACCTGTTCTATTTTAGGGACTTATTGGACAGCCCCTTCTTTTAAAATCATACTTGTGCGGCAACGCGATTTTTTTCATAGAATTCAATAAAGTTATTGACAACCATGTCGAGGAAATCGATTGTTCCTTGGTCAATCAATTCACCTTTATCGTTCAATTTTTCGTGAACGGAACCGATGTAAACTTCATTATTTGGCAGCAATGCAGGTGAAAGCATTGGATTTGATAAAATTTCTCTTAAATGAATTTGTGCACGAACACTTCCTAAGACACCCATCGAAGAACCGATGATGAAAGCAGGTTTGTCCTTGATTGCAAAATTGCTGCGAGATAGCCAGTCAAGCGCATTCTTCAGAGCCCCTGGAATTGAGAAGTTATATTCCGGCACTGCAAATAGCACTGCATCCGACTCTCTAACATTTTCCATAAATTCTTTAACGTTTTCTGAAGGGTCGCTCTCCTTTTCTACCGAAAACATGTCAACATCGTTAATGAATACAGGTGTGATCTCTAAACGATCAGCATACTTTTTGCGAAGGTATTCGACTAATTTAAGATTATTTGAAGTAGGGCTTGTGCTCCCTATAATAGCTTTCACTGTAATTTTCATGATGTATAGCTCCTTTGATTTGATTCTTACTTCAATAGTGTAACTCAACTATTGATTGTTATACATATATTATGCTCATTTGCAAGCAAATTTGGAAGTACGCACTTCATAGTGACATAGTTTCCTAAAAGAAACTACCATGAACTATCACCTATCTACTTTCCAGCTCTAATAGCTGTCTTTTCATTTCCAAACCACCTCGAAAGCCTGTAAGCTTACCGTTTTTAGCAATTACACGATGGCATGGAACGACAATTAAGATAGGATTTGCACCAATCGCACTACCTACTGCCCGGACAGCTGAAGGCTTGTCGATTTGATTTGCGATGTCCGAATAAGAAACGGTTTGTCCGTAAGGAATTTCCGTCAATGCTTGCCATACACTTTTTTGAAAATCAGTTCCATACGGATCAATCGGTAGCGTAAACTGTTTGCTTGAACCATTGAAAAAAGATAGCATGTCCTCAATATACGGACCCATCTCCTTTTCACTCTCAATCAATTCAAATGTTGGCAACCATTTCGTAATGTAGCGATTGAGATCGTCAAATGTCTCCAAAGGAGTCCCCGCATAGCAAAGCCCTTTATCAGTCGCGGCCATATGAATTTCCCACTCATTTATTTTAAGTTTTGTCCAATATACTTTTGTCATACAATACTCAACTCCTTGTATTTTTATATTAATTCAATTGATTTTACAAGCCATTAACACAAATCCTATATGGCCTTCATAATAATTTCTTACGATTGTAAATGAATACATCTTGAAAGGAGAAGACACAAACTATGAAAATTGCATTGTTCAGCGATCTACACTATCCAGCTATTGACGAGAGAATTTCAGGTCTATTGGAGGCACGCTCGGCATTCTATGAAAAATTTATCGATCAATTTTTGAAAGTTGACGCCGAGCTTCACGTATCATTAGGAGATTTGACGAACTACGGCATGCGCCATGAATTAGAGAACATTTACTCACTAATTGGCGAACGACGAGAGTTCATTCACGTCTTAGGAAACCACGATAATTATTCGATGACGAAAAATGAATTGCTTACCATAACAGGTCAAAAACGATACTCCTCATTCGAAACCGAGCAAGCGATCTTCGCCTTTTTAGATACTGCCCGTGAACTTGACCATGAATGCTGGGGCGGTTGGATGGATGACGAGCAACTCGATTGGTTAGAGCATGTAATTCAAAATTCTGAAGAAAAACCGTTATTAATTTTCGCACACCATCCTGTTCACAATACAACAGCAGGGTCTGAGAGGGAAAATGGCTCCATTCATCCTTCGATAAATATGCGTTCTTTGCTTCATCAAAAGAAAGGAATTGGCATGTACTTCAATGGCCACATGCATTGTGATTCCATCGTCAAAGAAGGAAACTGGACATTTGTGCAAACAGCTGCTTGCTTAGATCAACCTGCTTTCCGGCTAATTAACATTGCGGATGAATCAATTACTGTAACTGCGATTGATGTAGACGATGAAACACTTCGGCAAAATGCCCAGCGAATTTATGATAATATCAATCATTTCACTCATAGAGCGGACGCACGTGGTGAACACGAACATCGCAACTGCGAAGTCTCTCTCGTTCATGCAAGCACAACCGTATGAAACGATTCTTTTGATTTATTTCATAATAATACGAAAGACAGATGAAAGAAATAATTCAACTTCTTTCATCTGTCTATTTTTATAAAAAGACAATATAAATCTACAAATGCGATCCGATTTTCCTATATGTTCTCTGCCTTAACCAAATCACGAATAAGCAAATTGCCGTAAAGCTTGCTATTATCCAAGAAACCTTGAAGAATGATGGTAAATAGGTTAGCTCAACGGTATTTTTCCCTTTTTCGATTTGCAATCCTGTGAAAGCATAATTAGCACGTAGAATCTCCTGCTTTACCCCATTCACTTTTGCTGTCCAGCCACGCTCGTAAGGAAGTGGAAGAATCATATGTGAATCGCCATGCACATTATCGACTATAATCGTCGCTCTACGTCCCTTCCATTTTACAGTTGCAGCAGGCATTCCTCTGCTTTCTTCTTTTCTATTTTTCAGCAATGAGTAATCTTCCATATATAACTTTAAATCTTTCAAGATATAATTCCCTTTAGGTAAACGGAGTCGTATTCGTTCGTCTGCTTGCACCCGGATCGTCACTTCATTTACATTTGTACGGTAAATCGAATCGTTTTTCTTCCGTTCTGTTTTAAAATCGTTTAGCGATAATATAAAATCCTTGTCATTGCTTTTACGTTTAATAAAAAACGTTAAAAAAGCATCTTCTTTCACGATCGATTTGTCGTGCAAGACGATATCTACACCACCTGTGTTATCCTTCACTTCCAACACGCCATCTGAGTATGTTCCTCCAACCGGCTCAACCGCGACTTGCTCCATTACGTCCTCTACTTCCGGAAGACGGGAAGAACCCCCTTCAATCTTAGGAAGGATTACGCCTTCTAACATTGCATGTTCTTTTGCCAACACAGGCATTTCTTCCAAATCCTTTTCAGAATATAAGATCGAAGTCGTCCTAACAAAAGGCAGCTTATAGTCATTCCGGTAAGCTACATATTCCCCTTCCCTTGCAACTTCGGAAAATCCGAACGGAACAGGATCTCCCCCATCTTGCCGTATAACGTAAGCACCATTCAATACAGCATACAAATTTGCACGATCGCCAAGAGACGCATATCTGCTTACACTTTCCCTTCTCATATCAATCGAAAGATCATGCAAATAGAATGACAAAAGATGATGATTCAAAATGCTCGAATAAACACTAATCCCATTAAAATCCTGAACAATTGGCGTATTATTGCGCGTCTCTACCATCCAATCAATCCGATCAAGAGGATGATCTGCCATATCTTGTACTCTTTTTATCAATTTTCGCTGATCGATTCCATAGTACTCTTCACTTTCCATATAGGTCCGTGTAATACCATAATCAGGTCCTTTGCCCTTTCCATTATCTCGATATGTTAATTTCTCTTCTTGAAATTTATTTGCAGTCAAAATAGATGTATACAAAAGGAATCCAATTATCAACCAGGCAGTCCATCTTTTTTTATATTGAACAAATAAGAAAAAGAGAAGCAGCGTAATAGCAGCACAAATCATTAAATAAGATTCGTATATTTTTATTTTCAGCTTCGGATCCCCAATGAAAAAGAGAAGATAAAGCATACTACCAGCGAAAGCAGCAACATAAATATCCCGTAGTCGGACCATTTTCACATGTTGCAGTGCGACTCCAGCCACTCCTCCAGCAACAAGCGAAAGGAAATGTTCCCATCGATATTGCGGTGCAGATAGACCGTTAAAAAGACTCCCAATAAATGGACTGTAATGCAATATGCATAATGTGATTGTTAAAGCGGCAAAAAATCGAAACGAACGTTTTTTATAGAATGGTTTAATTAATAAGCTAAAGAGCACGAACGCAGGCAAAATAACGAGACGACCGTGCAATAACAAATTATCGACAGCCCCAAATAACGGAATCGAATCTTCGTAAGGTGGCCTATAATTGTTCAAGTAACCGTACGCAGCAGGGATGAAAAATGGTGTACTTAGCAAAGCCCCTGCTATACCTCCAAGGAGGAACAGCTTGATTTGCCTCCTTTTCTCCACTTCTTCGAGAAACAGCGGAAAAAGCCAGCGAAAAAGAATGTAGATGAATGCAATTAAAAAATTCACGTACGCAAAATAGAAATTGTCAATCATATTAATTGCGACAGCAAAGATGAACCAACTAACTTTTCCATCTTTTATAATAGCTTCCACTCCAATGAGAAGGAGCGGAAGAAACAGCATCGCATCTGCAAAGAATTCCCAATACGTGACGTGACGGAAATACATAATGCTCGTTCCATATACTGTTGCAGCAACAAACGCCGAGAGTAAGTTGAATCGTATTTTTCTAAAATAATATGTAGTTAATAAGAGGATGCATGTCATCCGTAAAATACTTATCATTAATATGATATTTGCCCAATAAAACAAATTAGGAGTAGAAAGGACGCCGATCTGCTCCAGTAAAAATGTTAGAAGAACCGTAGCATAAAAGATGAGTGATGTTGAAAAATAGTAACCTAATTGTGAAAAGACACCCCCACCTAAGCCAAAGCTTTCCGAATAAAAAAATTCCCCTTCCGTAAATAAGTTGTATAAGAAATACTTGAACGGAATCATTTGCGAAAGCCCATCATTTAACCCTGTCATATACCGTCCTTTGAAAAACTCGGATATGAAAAAGTGGTGACTCAGGATAGCTACAAGCAGGCAAGCGACTCCGACAAATAATTTGCGATGTCTTTCGAAAATGGTCATGATGTCTTCAACACCTTCCCCGTCACAACAAACGTAATTGGCACCGTTACAAAAAGTGCCGCAATCGGTGCTATGCTATCATTCATGCCAAACCATTCAACTAACATGAACAATAAAATAAACGTTACGAAAATGTTCACGAACTGCGTTAGCGGAAAACGTACAAGCTTTTTCCATGTCGGTTTCACTTGATACGTTACATAGCAATTCAAAAAGAACGACGCTCCCATACTAATGACAACCGCCAAACTATGCGCAATAATATATGGAAATATAGCTATATGGAGTCCAGCCAAATACAATCCGTAATAAAGACCTGTGTTTACAATGCCGACCATCATAAACTTGTAAAACTCATGATCGATGAATCGTCGCATGCTGATCCTGTTTTCCTTTCATTTCCACGCTAGCTTGGCCAATTAAATAATGCGGTCTTTTTTTCGTCTCATTATAAATTCTGCCTACATATTCACCAATGATCCCTAACGAGACCAACTGGATTCCCCCTAAAAAAAGAACAGAAGAAATTGTAGTGAAATATCCAGGAACATCGATTCCATTCAGAAAAATACTAACGAAAGTAGCTACAATATAAATAAGAGCGGAGCTTAATGTGAAAAGACCAATATAGAAGCATAGTCGCAATGGTTTCGTATTAAAAGATACGATCCCATCAACCGCATAATTAAGCAGCTTTCCAAATGACCATTTCGTTTCCCCATGCTGCCTTACAATATTTTCATAGGAGATTGTCTTCTGCTCTAAACCGATCCACGCATAAAGCCCTTTTGAGAAACGATTGCTCTCGCTTAATAGCAACAGCGAGTCAACTGCCTTCCTGCTAAGCAGTCGAAAATCTCCTTCTCCATCACTTAACCGCACATCAATCGCATTATTAACGAACTTGTAATAGCTCTTAGATAAAAAGGTTCTCATTTTTGATTCACCATTTCGGTTTCGTTTGGCGACGACTTGATCATATCCTTCCTCAAAGCCTTTCAATAGTTCAGGAATTAAAGAAGGCGGATGCTGTAGATCGGCATCCATAACGATCACTGCCTGTCCTTTCGCATGTTGCAGTCCGGCTAAAATCGCTGCCTCCTTGCCAAAATTTCTCGTGAATGAAACATACCCAGCTTCCGAATACGAATGCAGCACATGCCGAATTTCATCCATCGTTCCATCCGAACTGCCGTCATCAATAAATAACACTTCAAAACCCGCTTGCTGATGTTGCATTTCTTTCGCAATAGCATCCATTACCTTTTCAACATTCCCCGCTTCATTATAGGAAGGGACGACGAACGAAATCATCAGCTGTTCCATTCAAACATCAACCTCTCTTGACATCATTTTTTCAAACTCACAATCAAACGGTCATTTCACGCCGGTATAGACAAAAGCCCGTATAATTTGTCGTTGCGCGAAGAAAAACACGAATAAAATCGGCACTACAAGAATAAGATTTCCTGCCATTAATATATTCCAAGCGACTCCTCCATCGACTTCACGCAATTTTGTAATACCGAGCGGCAATGTACGTGCAGCATCAGAAGTTGTCATAACTAACGGCCAAAAATAGTCATTCCAATGCCCGATGAAGCTGAACATCCCAAATGTAATTAATACCGGTTTCGCCATCGGCACCATAATACGCAGCATAATTTTCCATTCACTCGCTTGATCTAAACGGGCTGCTTCAAGCAACTCCTCCGGCACTTGCTTAAACGATTGCCGCAAGAGAAAAATTCCAAAAGCACTAGAAGCGAATGGCAAAATAAGTGCCCAAAGCGTATCAAGCAATCCCCAGGAACTCATTTGCAAATAAACCGGCAAGAAAATAAGCTGTGTCGGAATCATCAATGTAATCATCGTGATGCCAAAGAAAAATTGATTTCCTTTAAATTTGAAACGGGCAAATGCATACGCTGCAGGAATGATCGTCGCAAATTGGAGCAGTAAAATGCCTATTGAAACGATCGTACTGTTTATGAAGTATTTTAAAAACGGTCCCGAATTCCATGCTTTTGCGAAATTTTCCCAAAGCAATTGATTCGGTATCCATTTTGGCGGGAATGTCATCGTTTCACCTAATGTTTTAAATGAAGTTGAAATCATCCAGACGAAAGGCAGCGCAAATATGCAAATGAGCAAAAGCAGGCCAACTGCATTCAAGACCATCCAAATCGGATTCTTTTTCATAGATTCGTCCCCCTCATTGATAATGTACTTTTCTCGATAGCAGCTTAAAGTACAAAATCGTAAATACGCCGACAAGTAGTAGCAAAATAACGCCGGCTGTAGATGCATGGCCGATTTTAAAGAAACGGAAGCCATTTTCGTAAATGTAGTACACAATTGTATTGGTCGAATTAATCGGCCCGCCGCCTGTCATAATTGAAATCGTTTCGAACACTTGAAAGGATCCGATTAACCCAATAATTGTCAAGAAGAACAAAGTTGGTGATAACATCGGCAATGTCAGGTTAAAAAACGTCCGGCATTTGCCAGTATCGTCTAAAGCTGCCGCCTCATAAATATCCTTCGGGATACTTTGCAGCCCTGCAATAAAAATAAGTGTATAGTAACCGATCCCTTTCCAAACAGCTACAATAATAAGAGAAAGCAATGACGTTTTCGGATCGGTTAGCCATGGAATATTTGATATGCCAAACAAATTAAGAAACCAATTCAATAATCCGTAATCCGTATCCATAAGCCACATCCATAGCATTGAGATGGATACAAGGGAAATAATATGCGGACTGAAAATTGCCCCTTGGACAAACCCGTAAATTGTTCCCTGCCGATTCAACCAAAGCGCCAGCAAAAGGGATATGCTAATCGTCAATGACACAGTTAAAATTGAATAGACGAAAGTATTTCGTAACACTTGCATGAACTTCGCATCAGATAGTAATACTTTAAAATTGTCTATCCCAACGAAATCCTTTTCTGGGCTCACAAAATTCCAATCATGGAAACTTAAAAAAATCATATAGCCGATTGGATAAAGGAAAAATAATGCAAATATAATAATTGCCGGCAGGATCATTAAATACGGCCTAACCTTTGTATAATTCATCCTACACCCCTCCGATAATCGCCGGCTTCGAGTCAATCGTTTTTTCATCCAACGTAATAGTACGGATCCGCTCTTCTTGTGCATTAAAAAAATAAAGCTTGTCATAATGCAACGCAATATACACATGCTTTTTGTTTGTGATCGGTTCGGAAAAACTTTTAATATTCATCGTTCCAGCCTGATTTGTAACTGTGTAAATCGTTTCTGCACCCAACGTTTCCGTTGTCACAATTTCGCTCTTCATAATGAGATGATCAGGCATTTCCTCTAATTCCGACATAATCTTTGCATGTTCTGGTTTGAACCCAATATAAGCAACATCTTCAAATAAATTAGGCAGTAAAAATTCAAGGTGTTCCCTCTTCAAAATATTCATAGCAGGCGTGCCGATAAACTCTGCAGTAAAAATATTGTTTGGATCATGATACATATTCATCGGAGAATCCACCTGTTGGATAACGCCTTTATTTAGCAAAATAATTTGATCACCCATCGACATTGCTTCCACCTGATCATGAGTAACATAGATGAATGTCGTACCTAACCGCTTATGCAACTGGATCAATTCACGTCTCATTTGCCCTCTCAACTTCGCATCCAAGTTGGATAAAGGCTCATCCAAAATGAAAACTTTCGGTTTTTTCACCATCGCACGTGCTAATGCTACCCGTTGCCGCTGCCCACCAGAAAGTTGCTGAGGCTTTTTATCTAAATGCTCCGACAACCCGACAATATCGCTAATTTCTTGTATTAACATTTCCCGCTCTGCTTTTGGAACTTTCTTATTAACTAAACCGAATTCAATATTTTTTCGCACAGTCATCGTAGGATACAGAGCATAGTTTTGAAACACCATCGCTATATTCCGCTTTCCTGGCGCTACATTCGTTACACAATCATTCCCGATCCAAATATCACCGCTCGTCGGAGTTTCGAGCCCCGCTATCATTCGGAGCGTGGTTGACTTTCCGCATCCTGAAGGACCAACGATCACTGTAAATGAGCCATCAGCTATCGTCAGATTTACGTTTTTCACAACTTCGTCTTCGTTGAACTTTTTTACAACGTTCGTTAATCTGATTTCCGCCATTCTAATCCTCTCCTTCGTTACAGTTTCACGACCGACATGTGCATCAAAACATCGGATAATTCTTCAACTGTTTGCACTGCAACATCCCATTCGTATTGTCCATAATGCTTATATGGAGAAATGAGGCATGTACGACCGCCCAACCGTTTAACAGGCAATAGATCATTGAATGGGTTGTCGCCGATAGACAAGATTTCACTTGGTTTATACCCTTTCTTTACGAATCGTTTTACAATGCGATCCATTCCTACCGGTTTCTTGGCATCAAATATATACTCATTAAAAAGTGATCCGATATTTAAATAAGATACAAATGCAGGACCTGTCTCTCCCGCAGTATTCGTCATAAAAATTTTCTTCTCAGCATGTAGCGATTTGATACTTTCAAACAAACGGTCATGACGTTGGAAGGCATATGGCTTCTCAATCATTTCGTACCGCACCTTTTCAAACGCCTCTATCCGTTTTTCTTGTGAGATGCTAAACTTTGCCGCGTACAAATGTGCAATGCCCCAAACATCCCCAATAAATAGCAAAGAAGAATCATCCTCTACATGCCGCTCGCGTTTCATTCCTTCCCATGAATAACAAGACGTTGGTATAAAATTCTCATGTAGAAAAACATCATGTTGAATCCGATCGAAATAGCAGCCAAAATGGACAGGGTGATTCCCTTCCAAAATGTCATACGCTTCATGAACAGCGGCTGCAATTTCTTCCTCATTGAAGTTATCCTTTAACATATGCGCAATGTACCGCCCTAAAAACGTATCGTCCTGATACAACGTACCGTCCAAATCGAAAATAACAACTTTTATCTCATCCATCCACTTCATTATGAACATCTCCTTTTGAACGGAAGAGAAGTGAAGAATCACCTCTCCCCCGTTTCAAATTATTTTAAAAGCGCATTTGCTAAAGAAGCTGCTTGATCTAAAGCCTCTTTCGGAGAGAAGTCATCTTCTAAAAGACATCTCGTAATCTCATCTGATAGAATAGTTGAAATCTCTGGATAAGCTTCAGCCATTGGACGTGCTTTGCCGTATTGCAACTGATCGACAGCAACTTTATATTGGGGCGTCTCTTTATACAAACTCTGCATATCTTCAGAATCAACGGCAGACAATCGGCTCGGCAAATATCCTGTATATGTACTTGCATAAATTGTCTGTTCCTTTGCAGTCATCCATTTAATAAATTTCCATGCTGCTTCTTGCTTTTCGGGAGTCAATCCAGCAGTCATAACAAGGTTTGCTCCCCCTGTCGGAACGCCATTCATTTTATTTGCAGGCATGAAAGCAGTATTTAGCTCAAAACCATTTTCCTCTGCAATCGCAATATTGTTTGTTAAGTTTGCAGTTGAAGCAAAAATCATTGCTGAGCGCCCATTCGCAAAATCTTGTGCCGCTTGGGCAGATGCTTCATCTCCTGCAGGAATCTTCAAAATGCCTTCCTGTGCTAAACGTTTCCAATACTCAAGAGCCTCCACTCCAGCCTCACTATTGAAAGTGACTTCTGAATCGTTTTCTGCTAGCATATCCCCTCCATTCGCACCGATGAAAGCTTCAAAAAACCAGATGCTAACTGGCATGCTCATCCCAACACTTTTCCCTTCAACTGTCAGTGCACGTAAATAGTCTTCGAATTCCTTCCAATTTTTCGGGCCTGCTGGATCGAGCCCTGCTTCTTTTAACATATCAACATTCATATAAAGAATCGGTGTACTGCGCAAATAGGGAAGCCCATGAATTTTGCCATCCACGTATGAATTGCCCATAAGTCCAGGGTTGAAGTCTTCCAACTGAATGTCGGGATCTTGTTCGATAAACGGCGTCAAGTCTTCTGTCATTCCCGATCTTGCAAAAACACCCATTGAAGCAATTTCATTCAAAGTAACTTCAGGTGCATTTTTAGCGGCAAACCCTGCTTGTGTCTTGGCATGTAAATCTTCATAGCCACCTTGAAATTCTGCTTTCACAAAGACTTCATCCTGAGATTCATTAAACATCTTCACTAAGTTTTCATTGTTTTCTCCGATCTTATCTCCAAACGCATACCAATAAGTGATTTCCGTTCTTCCGCTGTCAGCTGAAACTTTATGCTCCGAACTCTCATCCTTCTTATTTGAACAAGCACCAAGCATGAATACTACTCCTATCAACACTAATACTCTTCCAATGTTTTTCATTTCGTTCCCTCCAGTCGATTTATAAATAGTCAACAGGCTAAAGGATTTTCGTCATATCATTTCCGGCTGAACCCTCCTCTTCTTTTCTCCTTACAGCCCATATTGTACGAAGCGATTGTTAAGCAAATATCTTTTCCGTGTAAATGTTTAGTAAGTTTCTCTCAAAAAACATTCGCAAGTAAGTCCTCTTGCGAATGTTTATCCATTTATAATTTGAAGATCCGGCTTGCGATGCCTAACAACAAAAGGAATGGAAATCACTTGGGAAAGTAGTGTATAATGAAAAGAATAAATGTAAAAACCACTTATCCGATCAAATGAGGAGGGACTTTCTTGGGAAACGAAGCAACATTGCACAAAGATGCAATGCATGTCCTCAAATTAACGAGCAGGACCTTTTATATTCCGATAAAATTGCTTAACAATACGCTTAGAAAGACAGTAGGTTCAGCTTATTTATGCATGCGTGCAATCGATGAAATTGAAGATCATGAAACTTTGCAACCCGAAGTGAAACAGCATTTGCTGCGTTCTACAAGCAAGCTGTTGCAATCAAAATTCGATGACAGCGCATACCGCCAGTTACTCCAGCCTTATGAACACTTGCTTCCGGAAGTGACTATCCGATTAGGCGACTGGCTATCTGTCTGCCCTGCCAATTTGATCGAAAAAGTGAAGGAATCGACGAGCATCATGGCTGATGGCATGGCAAGCTGGGTTGAAAAAGGATTCAATATACAAACGAAAGAAGACTTGGACGACTATACATATTATGTGGCAGGACTTGTAGGAGTCATGCTATCAGATATATGGGAAGCTTATGATGGCACGAAAACCGACCGTGAGTTGGCGATTGGATATGGCCGTGGACTCCAAGCCGTTAATATGCTTCGCAACCAAGACGAAGACGCCGACCGTGGTGTCCACTTCATGCCGGACGGATGGA
This sequence comes from Sporosarcina contaminans, assembly GCF_042679045.1. Lineage (NCBI taxonomy): Bacteria > Bacillati > Bacillota > Bacilli > Caryophanales > Caryophanaceae > Sporosarcina > Sporosarcina contaminans. The sequence continues at coordinate 12,279 of NZ_JBHTLT010000126.1, forward strand.
CACGCGATGATTTGTTCAAATATGCGGAAGAAAACTTGGCGAAGGCCGATGCCTATATTACATCCATTAAAACTAAAAACATTTTACTGTTCTGCAAAATACCTCTTGCACTCGCAAAGAAAACACTCAACGCGTTAAATAGCGGCCAAGAAAAAATGGCTCGCGCAGAAGTGGAATCAACCGTTGAACAAATTTTGAAAGAGCAATAAATACCCAACGATTGGATTATTCCTTGCAGAAGCATGGGTCATTCATTTAGAATGATCCATGCTTTTTTTGAATTGAACAACATAAAAGGACTGCTTTAGGTTAAGAAACTGCGACTCGATCGTAAAGGTGCAACGTAACGTATAACCACTGCAACACAATATAAAACGTGGGCATTACAACATAGATACTTCTCAACACAACGGAAACAATAAAAATAAGGGCATAGAACTAAAATGTCCTATACCCTATTTCCACTACTATGCGTTTTTCAACATCTTACAAACAGATTTTTGAATTAAAACATTTTCGTCGTCCATTTCTCGCCATTCCAAACATCTGTAACAACGTCTTTATAAAATTCAGGCTCATGGGATATTAAAAGCACGCTGCCTTTATACGCTTTGAGCGCTCGCTTTAATTCATCCTTCGCATCTTTGTCCAAGTGATTCGTCGGTTCGTCCAGCACGAGTAAATTCGTTTCGGCATTCATTAATTTGCAAAGACGCACTTTTGCACGCTCTCCGCCGCTTAACACCTTTACTTTACTTTCAATATGCTTCGTCGTTAATCCGCAGCGCGCCAACGCTGCTCGCACTTCGTATTGTGTATAATGAGGAAAGGTTTCCCAAACCTCTTCCAAGCAAGTGCGATTATTTTCTTCCTTCGTTTCCTGTTCGAAATAGCCGATTTCAAGATGTTCACCAAGCTCGACAGTTCCCGATAGTGCCGGGATTTCTCCTAATATGCTTTTTAGCAATGTCGTTTTCCCGATGCCGTTCGCTCCGGACAACGCAATTTTCTGTCCTCGCTCCATCGTTAAATTCAATGGCTGCGAAAGCGGCTCGTCGTATCCGATAACAAGATTTTTCGTTTCAAATAGAAATCTTCCAGGGGTACGTGCCATTTTAAAATCAAATTGTGGCTTTGGCTTCTCCTCATCCAATTCAATCATTTCCATTTTATCCAACTTCTTTTGTCGGGACATCGCCATTCGGCTCGTCGCGGCATTCGCTTTGTTGCGTGCAACAAAATCTTTTAAATTGGCGATTTCCTTTTGCTGTTTCTTATATGCCGCTTCCAATTGTTGTTTCTTCATCTCATACACGCGCATAAATTCATCATAATCGCCTGGATAGCGGGTGATTTGCTGGTTTTCCATATGATAAATGACGTTGATGACGCTATTCAAAAAAGGAAGATCATGCGAAATTAAGATGAATGCATGATCGTAATTTTGCAAGTAGTTGCGAAGCCACTCGATATGCTCAACATCTAAATAGTTCGTCGGCTCATCCAATAATAAAATATCTGGTTTCTCAAGGAGCAGCTTGCCAAGCAGTACTTTCGTCCGCTGTCCTCCGCTTAAATCTTGCACGTCACGATCCATGCCGAACTCATCCAATCCAAGACCATTCGCGACCTCATCCACTTTGGCGTCTATAATATAAAAATCATTGTTCGTCAATTCATCTTGCATTTGGCCCGTCTCTTCAAGCAGACGCTCCAACTCATCAGGATCAGCATTAGCCATTCTCTCAAATAGTTCATTCATTTCTGCTTCAACATCAAAAAGATATTGGAATGCGGTCCGCAATACATCACGAATCGTCATGCCTTGCTTCAACACGACATGCTGATCCAAATATCCGACACGAGCCCGCTTTGCCCAGCTAATCGTTCCAGCGTCAGGCTCCAATTTTCGGGTAATGATGTTCATGAATGTGGACTTTCCTTCCCCATTCGCACCAATTAGCCCGATATGCTCCCCTTGCAATAAACGAAATGACACATCTTCGAAAATCGCGCGATCCCCGAATCCATGACTCAAATTCGATACTGTTAATAAACTCATCTATTTTACACCTTTTCTTTTCAAAGAATTCCCGCTGAAAACGGCTGTTATTATTATATAGTGTATATAGGCAGTGGGAAACAATAAATAAAACAGTAGATTGATTAATCGCCTTTTACTTCAGAGGATACACAAAGAAATTTCACGTCTTTTTCTGTGTAATTGTACCAATAATGCGGTCTTGTTGAATCAAGCATAATTGATTCGTCCGGAAGGAGGGTATAAATTTCATCCTCAAGACGTATAGTCAATGTTCCTTCAATAACATAAATAAATTCCTGTCCTCTATGCGTAATAAGATTCCCTTCTGTTTGCCCAGGTTTTAAAATGACTAACAGCGGTGCGAAATCGCGCCTACGAACCATGGTGCCTAAATCCTTATAATAAATATTATGTTCTTCCATCCGCTGGTCAAAACTATTTGTTTGATCGTCACTTGATTCATTTTCCTCAAAAAAATAACTCGGGTTGACCCCAAAGGCGATAGAGATTTTTTTCAAGGATTCCAACGTCGCTGAAGATTTTCCTCTTTCCAATTGTGATAAAAAACTAATTGAAAAACCTGTTTTCTCAGAAAGGTCTTTTAGTGTCATACTTCGCTTTGTTCTAATTCTTTTAATCTTACTTCCTAAATGATTCGCAGCCATTTTAATTTCTCCTAAAAATTTTCTGTTGACAGAATATTAGTATATAACTATGATAAGCTTAATACAATTTAAGTAGTACTTCAATTTTATTTTTGTAAAGCGCTTACATATTTTTTTATTCGCCAATTGAAGTGCCACTTCAATTATATAAAAGGGGGAAGAGTTTATGGAGAAGAAACAATTAAATAGAGTATTAGTTGCCAGCTTAGTCGGAAGTTCGATCGAATGGTTCGACTACTTCCTGTACGGTACTGTAGCCGCATTAGTATTCAACCAAGTCTTTTTTGTCAATGACGATCCGACAGTTGGACTTTTGCTATCATACGCGTCTTTTGCATTAGCCTTTTTTATACGTCCGTTCGGTGGCATCATTTTCAGCCATATCGGTGATCGAATCGGAAGGAAAAAGACGCTCGTATTAACGTTAAGCTTAATGGGGATTGCCACTTTTGGGATGGGATTATTGCCCACCTATCAAGCAATTGGCATATGGGCACCGATCCTGTTAATTACGCTGCGTCTTATTCAAGGATTAGGTATTGGGGGCGAATGGGGCGGTGCTCTTCTGCTCGCCGTAGAATATGCACCACCTGAAAAGAGAGGGCTTTTTGGCGCTGTACCACAAATGGGCGTTACAATCGGGATGGTGCTCGGTACATTAGCTTTGTCAATTATGACATTGCTGCCAGATGATTCATTCATGACTTGGGGCTGGCGTGTACCATTTATCATGAGTGCTTTGCTCGTCGTATTTGGACTATGGATTCGGAAAGGAATAGACGAAACACCGTCATTTAAAGAAGTACAGAAACGCGGAGAAATTCCGAAGATCCCAATTGTCACGACTTTTAAAACCCATTGGCGTGAAGTGCTCATTGCCATCGGTGCAAAAGTTGTTGAAACAGCCCCATTCTACATTTTTGGAACATTTGTCGTTTCCTATGCCACGAGTTATCTTGGCTATACAAGGACTGCTACTTTAAATGCCGTCATGATTGCAACCATTATTACAACGATTTTAATCCCACTGATGGGGAGATTATCCGATAAAGTTGGAAGGAAGCCTCTTTATGTATGGGGAACAATTGGAATGATTCTATATGCATTTCCTTATTTCTGGCTCATTAAACAAGGGTCCGTCGCATTATTAATCATTGCCACAATAATAGGGCTTGGGATTATATGGGCACCTATCACGGCAGTTCTCGGAACGATGTTTTCCGAAATATTCTCGGCAGAAGTTCGCTATACAGGCATTTCTTTAGGTTATCAAATTGGAGCAGCAGTTGCTGGAGGTACAGCTCCGCTTGTCGCAACAGCATTGCTCGCAAATTTTAATGATTCATATATTCCAGTTGCGCTTTATATTATTTTCACTGCTGTTATCTCACTCATTGCCATTTGGGCAGTAAAAGACAGGAAAAACGAAGCGCTCGATCTATAATGTTAAAGGAGCGATTTCAATGTTAATTATCAATGAAAAAGAAATCCAGGCTATTTACGGAATGAATGAAGCAATCCTTGATATAGAACATATTTTGCGTGCGAAAGCAGAAAACAAAATTGCCAATCCACACCGTACAGTAATTGAATTTCCGCAGCATAGTGCATCTGTGCTCTATATGCCAAGTTCTGATTTATCAAATGAAATAACGACGATTAAAACTGTTACGATCTTTCCAGAAAACCCTTTAGTAAACAAACCGACTACACAAGGTGTCATTCTATTATCTGACGCGCGGGACGGCACTCATTTATCATTAATGAATGCTTCTTATTTGACACGACTTCGAACAGGAGCCTTAAGTGGGATTGCTACCAATTTTCTCGCAAGAAAGGATGCATCTGTACTGACCATTATCGGTACGGGTGCAATGGCTTTTGAGCAAGTATTAGGCGTATTGCAAGTACGGCGAATCACAAAAATACTATTAGTAAATCCGACTGCCTCTAAAGCAGAACGGTTTAAGGAACGCTTAAAATCCTTTGGTATCAATGAAACAATTACAATTGAAATTGAAAAAGACGTAGCAGCTGCTGTTCAGAAGGCAGACGTTATTTGTTGTAGTACCCGCTCGAATACACCCGTCTTTGACGGAAATGATATTCGGCCTGGCACGCATGTCAATGGCGTAGGTTCTTACTTGCCTCATATGCGGGAAATGGATCATACATTTATTAAACGCTGCAGTAAAATTGTTATAGATGATGAATTTGGAGTTAAAGAAGAAGCAGGTGAATTAATTTACGCAAATAACCAAAATGATTGGACATTCGATGAACTTCATGGTGAATTGAAGAGTTTGGTCGTAGAAGAAATTCCCGGAAGAACCGATCATGAAGAAATTACGTTCTTTAAATCAGTCGGAGCTTCCTATTTTGATCTCGCTGTTGCCCAAGGAGTTTATCAAAAAGCAGTGAAAGAAAAGGTCGGCATTGAAGTTGACGTTTAATTGAAGAGCTATAAGTGGCGAAGAAATGTTATTTTATTTCTTCGCCTTTTTCATTGAAAACAAGGGCTGTCGCCATCCTTAGGGTCTGTTATCCGTTGTGTAGTAACTTTTCATGTTTTATTTGAAAAGTAAATAGAGTGTTATTGCAAATTTAGAAGTAAATAGTAGCTCCCAATAACATTTTCCTAATAACACTTGCTAACTATTCAAAATCATGATAGATTGGAAAATGGAAATTTCATAATGAAGATGTATAACCTCAATAATATGGTTTGAGGGTCTCTACCAGGAACCGTTAAATCCTGACTACAATGCTCATTTTGTAGTTAGGATTTTTTTATTTGTTCTATAGGAGGTCTTTTTATGGATTTTAGAGTATTCATACTTGCTGCCTCAACGGTCATTATTGGTTTAGTCGAGTTGATTGTAGGCGGAATTTTACCGATTATCGCTGATGATATGAATGTTTCAATTGGAACGGCGGGGCAGCTCATTACGATCTATGCACTTGTTTATGCGATTGCTGGGCCCGTCTTGTTGACACTTACCGCGAAAATAGAGAGAAAAAAACTTTATCTCATTACGCTTGGCATCTTTTTCATCGGCAATGTCTTAATGTTTATGAGCCCTACATACGCCTTTATGATGTTTGCTCGTATCATTTCGGCAATGAGCGCTGCTTTGCTCATCGTCCTTTCTTTGACAATTACCGCTAAAATTGTTGAGCCAAGGTTTCGTGCAAAGGCATTAGGCTATATTTATATGGGTATTAGCTCTTCCCTCGTATTAGGCGTACCAATCGGCATCGTCATGACGAATGCGTTTGGTTGGCGCACTGTTTTCTTAGGGATTGCAGTTCTTTCAATTGTTTCGTTCATATTGATTTCTATATTTTTGGAAGCTGTTCCAACAGGAGAAGCGCAATCGTTGTCTGTTCAAATAAAAGCGCTTGGCAATAAAAAACTTGCTGGTGCCCATTTAGCAACAATGTTCATGTTAGCTGGACATTATACTGTCTATGCCTACTTCACACCGTTTTTAGAAACGACGCTACAGCTAAGTTCTTACTGGATTAGCGTTTTCTACTTTTTATTCGGTATCGCAGCAGTTGCAGGGGGAGCATTCGGCGGTGGTCTTGCAGCCCGTATTGGTTCCAAAAAAAGTATCTTACTCATTTTAGGGGCATTTGCGATCAGCTTATTCATATTGCCTTACTCAACTTTCTCAACAATTGTCTTCGTCATCGTTATGATGATTTGGGGAGGATTGAGCTGGGCACTTTCCCCGCCGCAACAAGACTATATTATTGAAACAGATCCCGTAACATCGGATATTCACCAAAGCTTTAACAATTCAGCACTCCAAATCGGCATTGCGATTGGATCAGGCGTAGGTGGATTCGTATTAGGAAAAACAGAATCAGTCGTCAGCACTGCTACAGTTGGAGCAGGAATAGTCGTTATCGCATTCATTTGCGCAGCAATATCGCTAAAAATGCCAACCCAATCAAATATAAGCAATAAAGAAAGCCATTCTTCAAAATAGGAAGAATGGCTTTTCATTAGGAAGAAAGCTTTTCTGGCTGTGGCTTCCAAAACAATACTAAAATAATACCCATAACAAGAAATAGCGCTGCACAGTAAAACGGATAATCTAAATGAATATCGAAAAGCATGCCGCCCAATATCGGTCCAAAAATATTGCCGATACTTGTAAACATCGAGTTCATGCCGCCTACGAACCCTTGCTCATCACCTGCGATTTTCGATAAATACGAGGTGACAGCAGGCCGGATTAAATCAAATCCGACAAATATGATGATCGTAACGAATAACACGTGCATATACGTATTCACAACTGTCATCATAAACACCAATGCTGCCGAAAAAATCAGGCAAAATAGTATGAGCCGAATTTCTCCCATATATTTCGTCAATCGATCAAATAATGCAACTTGTGCGATAGCCCCTAACAATCCACCGCCTGTTATAATGATCGCAATGTCTTTCGGAGTAAAACTGAACTTATGGTCAACAAATAAACTGAAAATCGACTCAAACGATGCCAAACCGAATGACGAGAGGAAAATGACGATGAACGCAATAAAATACATCGGGGCGAAAATTCTTGATAAGCCCGGCTTACCATTTTCATCATTTGCATTTGCTTGCCGTTCAGGCTCGCGCAGCATCATAATAGAAAAGATTGCCGCGACAAGTGCGAGACCCGCCGCAAAGAAGAATGGCACCCTCGTCCCGAGTCCTGCCAAAAATCCGCCAATCCCAGGTCCGACGATAAATCCAGTAGAAATTGCGGCTGACATATATCCTAATGCTTTCGATCTCGTTTCAGTCGTCGTAATGTCCGCTATGAACGCAGTTACCGCCGGCATAATGAACGCAGCACTTATCCCGCCCAATGCCCTTGAAGTGAATAGCACCGGCAAAATTTTACCAATACCAAAGAGCAATTCGGACAAACTAAAAATCAGCAGTCCGATTACAATCATTTTCTTCCGGCCATATAGATCTGCCCATCGGCCTGCAAGCGGAGAAACAATTAACTGTGACAATGCAAAAACAGCTACCATATAGCCTACGACAGAACCTGAAATATGTAACTCATTCATCAATGTAGGCATAACGGGAATAACGAGCCCGATCCCTAAAAAGGCGATGAATAAATTTGCTAACAAAATTAATAATACAACGTTTTGTTTCTTCATGTCTTTTTCCTCAACTGTTCTTCAATTTGTAGTATAATACTCATACCTCACCTTTCAGAATTATATCAGCACACTAATCAGCTGTCCTCTTTTTAGCATTTTAACCAATTTTAACTTGAAAAAAGATGCTATCTCCAGATCCAAAATCTGCAAATAGCATCTTTGACTTTCACTTCAACATAATTCCAGTAATTGTAGCAGTCAACAAGCTAACTAAAGTTGCTCCGTACAATAATTTAAGGCCGAATTTCGCTACAGTGTTTCCTTTCTCCTCATTAAGCCCTTTCACCGCACCGGAGATGATGCCTATAGAGGAGAAGTTTGCAAATGATACGAGGAATACCGAAATAATTCCAACCGCCCTATCAGACAATGAAGATGTGATTTCGGCAAGGTCCATCATCGCAACAAACTCGTTCGTCAACAGCTTCGTCGACATAATTGTACCAGCTTGAACGATTTCTGAAGCTGGAACTCCGACTAAAAATGCAAACGGGGCAAATACATAACCTAAAGCTACTTGGAAACTGATACCGAAAGCGACTTCGAACAAATGATTTACCATTCCAATCAAAGCAACAAAACCGATCAGCATTGCACCAACAACGATTGCAACTTTAAATCCATCCATAATATATTCTCCAAGCATCTCAAAAAACGATTGTTTCTTGTCCTCTCGGATTTCAATCAAATCTTCATCTTCCTTAACTTTATAAGGGTTAATGATATTGGCAATAATAAAACCGCCGAATAGGTTTAATACGAGCGCTGTAATCACATACTTCGGTTCAATCATCGTCATATATGCACCTAAAATTGATGCTGAAACTGTAGACATAGCCGAAGTACATAAGGTATATAAGCGGTGCTCCGGAATATGCGGGAGCTGCTTTTTAATTGAAATAAAAACTTCAGACTGCCCAAAAATTGCAGACGCAACCGCATTAAATGATTCTAATTTTCCAAGTCCGTTTACTTTACTCAAAAGTAAACCTAAATAATGGACGATGAACGGCAGAATCCGTAAATACTGTGCAATTCCGATTAACACCGATACAAAAACGATCGGCAATAGGACATTTAAGAAAAACGGGCTTGTTCCTTCATTAGCCATTCCACCAAATACAAAATTAATTCCTTCTGCCGCATACGATAATAAATAATCAAAAGCAGTAGATACTCCTCTAACGATCACGAGTCCGAATTCCGTATTTAGGAGTATGAAGGCAAAGACGAGCTGTAAACCTATCATCGTAATAATCGGTTTCATCTTAATTTCACTTCTTTGATTGCTGACGATATATGCAAGGAAGAAAATAAGGATGAGAGCCGCTAAAAACAACACTAATTTCAAAGCTGTGACCCCTCTCTTGATGCAAAAAAATAGATGAACCTTTTGTTCTGTAGCTTCCCCAATAAAATGAATGCAAAACGAGTTATTTCTTTATTTTAATACATTCCACCTTTTCCAATTAAATGGCATTTTGGAATGTTATTGTTAAAATACTATTTGTTGAATTCATTTTAATGGATACTTTCTCCCGTCACGAACATATTACAAATGGGAGGTGAACAAAAATTGAATAAAAATAATAAAAAAACATTAAATGTAAGAACCCATAATAGCTTTGAAACGTATAAAAACAATGAGAACAGCAACAGCAATACGAATAATCAAAACGAAAACCGAAGTGAAGAAATCGCGGTAGACTTTGATTTTGGAAAGCAACCTAAAAATAACAATCGTCAATCAAAAAGCAATGAATAATCCGTATATCACACTGAATTGTCGCAAAGTAAACAAAAGTTTTATGTTTTCACAATAATAATTACGGGCACATCTTTGGATTATAACAGTTCCATTCTGTAGTGTCCTCTTTTCTAAACTGATTTTAATGCAACAAATTTGTGAACGATAATATCAAACAAAGTATGTAAAACACGAAAAGGCCATCCAACAAGTCTGAAGACTCATTCGATGGCCTTTCTTGGTTAATTTTCTATTTTAGCAATTTACTCTGTTGTTATTTGTTCAAAAACAACTATGCGATTCATCTGTACATCACAAGAAACAAAAATACCTTCCATGCCAATATGATGATCAATTGTTACAGCTACCATAAACTTTCTTGACATTGCACATATTCCTTCAATCATTTCAAATGCTAATATGTACTTCCTAACTTTATAGGAATCTAATCGAGCTTTTCATTTTTTCAATACACATCCCTATCGTTTTGTTCGTACATTTCATTTTAATGTCCAAATCAATTTTGTCAGCAGTTACGTCTCTCATAACACAGCCAATTTCCTTTGATTGACGTCTCGACTCTATGTGACCTTCATTATGAATGCGTTACAAAGCCTGCGAAAATAACTAAAGATAGCATTTTGCAGGCTTCTGATGAATCTTCAAATCGAATTCAATAGTTTTAGAGTGACGAGGACATGGTCTAAGAAATCTCGGATATCCCCTATATGCTCTTCATTAATTTTTCTTTTAAACATTACATCAATTGTATGTTGATACACAGTAGTTTCTTGCGGAAGCGTGAAACTAAAGGTTTGAACGATTCTCACGTCATTTTCCCAAATGGAAAGCAACGATTGTTCAATTTGACTGCATTGTTCCATAGCTTCCCGCGTCTCCATCATAAACTGCAATGACAAGGCACAACCTATATTTTTGTCTTCCCACTCTAATATTTCTCCTGCCAAATCATTCGCTGAAGCTTTTAACATAACTGCGGCTCTCACATCTGTTTGATCTACCAAAGCGAATTGAAGAGCAAAATCTCTTGATAAAACCGCAAAATCCATCCGATCCTTCCGATCCAAAATTGTAATTTTACGTTCAATCGTATCCAAATCATATATATGATTTTCAAAAGCAACTTTTAAATTCTCAAAAATAGTCGGATCATACATATTGACACCTCCATAGCTGCTGATGCACTCTTTTGAAAAAGAACTATAACAAAGTATAACCATTCTACACACAAATAAAAAAGGACAGAGCTGATATGCGCTGTCCTTTTGTTCTATAGATTAAAATGCTGGTATGGCTGTTTCATCATAATTCTCCACCAAAAACTCACGCACTTCAGGGCTTAGCATAGCTTCAGCCAATTTTTGAATTGCCTCCCAGTCTTTATTGTCTTCGCGTGCAACTAATGTAATGGCAAAATCATTTTCGATACCTTCCGTAAGCAAAGCATCGCTTTTGGGAGTCAAACCAAGCGGAGCAGCATAAGCTGGTGTCATAACGACCGCATCAGCGTCATCATACATACGGGCCAACATTAACAAGTCCACTTCTTCAAACTTATAGTTTTTCGGATTTTCCACAATATCGGCTTGTGTATAATACGTATCCGTTTTTTCCCCTAAAGTAATGACACCGTGTTGAGCCAATAGAGACAACGAGCGGTCAATATTGGAAATATCATTTGCCATTGCGATGACAGCACCTTCAGGCAGTTTTTCAATAGACGAATAGTCTTTCGAATAAACACCGTAATTCGCAAAATAGATCGGTACAATCGGCACTAAATTTGCATCATTGTTCCGGTTGAATTCCTCCATATACGGAACGTGCTGGAAGAAGTTCGCATCTACTTCTTTTGCAGCAAGGGCGCTGTTCGGTTGTACATTATCCCCCAATACGACAACCTCAAGATCAATTCCTTCTTCTTCAAGCTGTGGTTTTACGATATCAAGAATTTCTGTCATTGGTGGTATAAGTGATGCAACTTTCAATGTCACGTTTTCACCGTTCTCTTTTACTTTCTCAGCTTTCTCTGCGTTCTCTGCTTTTTTGTCATTACTGCAACCTGCCAAAATGATCAGTAGCATAGACGCCAACACTATCAATTTCTTCATGATGTGATATCCTCCTGTTTCTTACCGTTTGTCTAGTAACCGCGCTATAGTCGTCCCTGCAAATTGGATAAACTGCACAAGTATGACCATAATGATGATCATATACATCATTAAGTCCGTCTTAAACTGCTGATAGCCATATCGAATGGCAAAATCCCCTATTCCCCCGCCTCCGACTACGCCCATTATGGTCGAATAAGATATAAAGCTAATAATCGACGTCGTCAAGCCTAAGACAAGCCCAGATCTTGCTTCAACGTAAAGGAATTTAAAAATGATTTCTTTTACAGAAGCGCCCATTGAAACCGCCGCTTCCATTACACCTTTTGGCACATCCAACAAAGATTGCTCGACTAAACGGGAATAATGGGCAATTGCAATGATCGACAAAGGAACAGTAGCGGCAGTCGTACCAATTGCTGTCCCGATAAGCAGCCTTGTAAAAGGAAGTAAAAACACAACCAACAATAAAAACGGAAATGAGCGTATAATATTCACTAATAAATTCAATATCGAAAATAGCAATCTGTTTTCATATAATTGGCCTTTTCTACATAGGAACAGCAACGTACCGACAGGAAGACCGACGAATACCGCGGCGACAATCGAGACACCGACCATTGTAAAGGTTTCTCCGATAGACTGCCATATTTCAGCTTCATACTGAAGCAAAATGTCAGGCATTCGCTCCACCTGCCTTTGTCAATTGTTCAATAAAATATTCCGGGCTGTTCTCTATCGGCTCAATCCCTGTTGGCTCCGCAGTGACAGTATCATAGATTTGCCCATCTGCCATAACAGTGACCCGATTGCATATGCTCCGGATCACTTCCATCTCATGGCTGACAATGACAATTGTCACTCCTAATTGATTAATATCTTTCAATACGCCAAGTATTTCGGCAGTCGTATTCGGGTCCAGTGAAGAAGTCGGTTCATCGCAAAGCAATACTTGCGGATGATTGGCTAACGCTCTTGCAATCGCTACTCTTTGCTTTTGCCCGCCGCTCAGCTGCGCGGGATATTTATCTTTGAATTGCTCAAGCCCAACAAAACGCAAACATTCCGAAACTCTTTCCTTACGCTTGCTACGCTGGAATTTCGAAAGTTGCAATGAAATTTCAACATTGTCATACACTGTTTTATTGGCAACTAAATTAAAATGCTGAAAAATCATTCCGATTGATTTCCGAGCTTGCCTAAGTTCTTTACCACTTAAGGAAGTTAGCATTTGACCGTTTACCTCTACTTTTCCTTCCTCTGGGATTTCCAATAAATTCATCAACCTCAGTAACGTTGACTTACCAGCACCACTCGCTCCTATAATGCCGTGTATCTCGCCTTTATGGACCGTTAACGAGACAGATTGAATTGCCCGATATCCTGAAAAAACTTTACTGACATTATGTAATGCGATCATAAAAAAATCCCCTTTCCGAAATGTAAGGGTGACTAAAACCTTTCCCATTATAGCTTAATATAGTGTTACTGTGAATATATAAAACCGCCCGTTGAATACTATCATCGGACGGTTGCTTTAGATAAAATAGAAGAGATGACTGTCTGAATGTCTCCCTCATTTTTAATGGTGAATAGTAGATCGGCTTCCTCTTCACCAGGCTCTACATGAACTTCAGCTTCTTGGCGTGCAAGCACTTCATCAAAAGTCGCTGCACTTCTAAATATGGACGTGCTCCGCTTCGTAACGGCCACCCTATCTTTAAGAATGTCAAAAGGAATATTAAAGTACACAAGAATTGTCGCAAAGCCATTGTCTTTAAAATAGTTCAGCAGTTGTATACGACCATTGCGAGAACGATTTGAGTTACAAATGATTAAATGGAAGTCGGTTTCTTTCATTGCATAATCAACAATCGTTTGGCTCATTGCATGCTTCAGTGTATTCGGCCCACTATCAGGCTGTAAAGAACGATAATAACGGTTAATGAATTCCGCCTGATAGTCTTGGTCTATGACGACCGAATTGGGCAATTGCCCATTGAGCACCTTTGCAAAAGTCGATTTCCCGCTATGCGTTTTCCCAACTGTCATAATGACGAATCTTTTCATAGAGCATCTCCTTTCTTTCGACTGAAGTTACTCTTTCAATTTCTCAATAAACTCTTCTTGAAGTATACCCATATGAATGATGTCATGCCATTGACCTTTTCGGAACAATGACTGACGGCTAACCCCTTCTTGTTCAAACCCAATTTTCTTATACAAATGGATCGCTCTTTCATTAAATGAAAACACGCGAAGTGAAACTCTATGCAGATTCAGTTCTAAAAAAGCATAGCGAAGCAACAACTGCATCGCTTCATTGCCATACCCTTGTCCCCAGAAACCCTTTTCTCCAATATCGATTATAAACTCTGCATTGCGATTTTTTGGATCGATATTAATTAAAGAAGTAATTCCAATTGGCCGTTCACTCTCCTTATGACATATGATATAGCTCTTGGAAGAAGTGGAACGAAGGATGACGGATTCAACAAATTGTCTCGTTTCCTCTAAAGAATAAATATCTAAAGAAGGATTTGTCGATACCATAACGTCCATATCATTTCTCCATGAATGATATAACGGAACATCCTCAATGATCATTTTCCTTAAATATATTCTCCCGGTTTCAAACATATATAGCACCCCTTTCACATTAATTAACGTCTTCACTCGAAAAACGAACCACAAATTTTTTCAAGCGCCCATTTCGGCACGACGAAACGAGCTGTCATAAGCGGATCGACAATTTGGCAAATTTCGGATTGCCCAATCGCGCTCATTAACATTGTCACTTCACTTACCGGCAACGCAGATTTCTCCACAATCCGTTCAATCATTTCTGTCGCAGCCGTTTTTGCCGCTTCGTCCAAAGTAGGTGCAGACACAATTTGTGTGAATGCATTTGCATTTTCTAACATTGGGTGGCGCAAAGAAACATCTTTCAAAACCGTTAACGTTACAGTCACCTCTCCAGCAACTTCAACGCCTGAAACACTCACTTCCCCATCACCCATCGCAGCATGCAAATCTCCTAATGCAAATAGAGCACCCTTCGCAAAGACTGGAAAGTAAAGTGTCGCACCTTCCGTCACCATTTTATTGTCCATATTTCCGCCGTGTGCACCTGGCGTTCCGCAATTAATACCTTCCCCTTCCGGTGCAACGCCGATTACACCAATCATTTTGTTCAATGGAATGCGTAAATCATTGAATAGGACATGCTCATCTGTAATTGGCACTACTTTCGACTCCATTTTCGTCAATGCATGTCCCATTACACCTAATTCCGGACCGACAACCATGACACCCTGCTGTCCGATATCAATACGCTCGATTTGTACTTTTAACACATCACCGGGCATAGCCCCTTCCACGTAAAGCGGCCCAGTCGCCGGATTAATTTTATCCCAGTCAATCGCCGCTACCTCAGTATCCGGAGACTGAATTTGGTTTTGAAAGCAATCGTATGTCTGTATTGTCACTGTCGAGCCCGATTGTACCTTTCGAATCGGCTCATGCGTTTTATTGAAATCATAAATAATCCCTTCTTCATATCCGATCATTGCCATTTTATTTTCCCCTCTCTAGGTAAATTACATTTCCATAAGCATACTAAATTTTATAGTATTCTTCTATTTTTTTGATAATTATTATTGAATCTATAAGAAGGACAAGAAACTCCTACAAAGAAACAAATTTTCAATCTTGCTCTTCAAGAATGGATATGATAATATGCAAGTAATTACTTGCATCGTGAGGAGTTGGATCGTTTGGCGACACAATCTACTGCGGACCGGATAATTGAAGCAGCCATTCAACTGGTTAGCGATAAAGGATATGCAGCAGCTACAACAAAATCGATTGCTGAATTGGCAGGTGTAAATGAAGTAACCGTATTCCGCCATTTTGGCAATAAACGAGGCATTTTGAGGGCGATTGTTGAGAAGTTTTCTTATGGTCCTATTTTGCAGAAGACACTTGAAGTAGATGTTACATGGAATTTGGAGACAGACCTGCTCCATTTTGCGATGGAGTATTCAAAATTCATGCTGTCCATTAAGGAATTCGTGCTCATAGGATTTAAGGAAGCGGGCTCTTTCCCTGAAATCGATGAAGAAATTGCAAACGTTCCCCGTTTTATTAAGAAGCAGCTTATGCACTATTTTGCAGAGATGCAGCAGCGTGGAAAGATGATAGAGTGTGATGTAGAGGCAGTTGCCCTATCATTTATCGCAGTCAATTTCGGTCATTTCGTTTCGGCTGCCCGTTTAGGAAATAGCGTAACAGAGATAGACATATCAGATCAGTTGAAGACGAGTGTAGCCATTTTTCTTAGGGGATTAACCCCCTAAGAAAAAATTTTGCTTACGATGCAAGTAAGTACTTACATGAGAGGTTGTGAATTGATTGGCGGGTTTAAAAGCTTTATTCAAATTGCGAGGTACGTATTTAGGGATTATTGCAGCAGTCATGTTTCAAATTATTTTCTTTTCAATTTGGCTCACTGCATATAAAGGGGTGCAAGACAGGACCGACAGCTTAACGATCGGCATTGTAAATGAAGACGAAGAAATTGGAGAACAAATGATACACGAACTGGAACAATCATTGCCTTTTCAAGTGAAACAGTTCAATTCATTGCAAATTGCTCAAAAAGAAATGAATGATCGTACGATTGAGATGGTCATTCAAATCCCTTCTGATTTCTCATCATCCATCATTGCAGAAGAACAGCCATCTATCATTTATTGGATCAACCAAGCTACTGCAACATTCAGCAAAACAATGATGGAAACAGCTTCGTTGCATATTACAGATGAAGTAAATACCACTCTCTATGGCATGCAGACACAAAGTACAATTTCAGTTTTTAATGAACAGTTAGGGCAACTTCCGCTTGATGAGAAAGTTGCACAAGCGATCGGGGAATCTGTTCAAATGGCAGTAGGTTCGTTGCATCCCAATATAGTAGAGGAGAAGATTAACAAAACCAATGCGGTCGATGACTTTTCCGCCAACTTGGTGCCATTAATGGTCATCATCTCTTCATTTGCAGGCGCAATGGTCATGATTATGCAAATAAACGAAGCGTCTCACTCAATAAAGCAGATGCATTCAAAATGGAGCCTGTTCATTGGTATGCAATTGATCAATATTGGTGTTGCGTTTATACTCCCTTTTTTGACGATCGGTTTAATGTACCTTTTTGGCATTGAAATCCAAGAGCCTTTGATAGTTGTTTACTTATTCCAAGCCATTATGTTTTTGTCATTCCTCTGTTTCGCACAACTATTCGTCGTTTTGTTAGGGAATGTTGGCATGCTTTTCAATATTTTGTTGCTTTCTCTACAGCTTGTAACTTCGGGCGTTTTAGTGTCTACTAAACTTTTGCCTAATGCGTACAGTAAATTGTCTACAATTCTGCCCGCTACTTACGGTGCAGATGGCTATTATTCAATCGTTTTCGGTGGAAGGGATGGCATTTTAATGGAGAATATCGGTATTCTTCTTATGATTACGGCAATTGCGCTGCTCATCTCAGTAGTCGCCATTGCAGCTCGCAAAGAAGTTCAGGAAGATCGTCTACAGTAATGATTCGTTTCACCTCTTCTTACAACATAAGAACTGAATAGTCATTCATTTTATGCTATACTATCAATAGATCATGTTAGTGAGAAAAGAGGTATCGCGATTGCTATTAAAAACTTCAGCCATTAATGGTGAACAAGGTAATGTTCGCTTTATAAACGGGCATGTATCATTTCGTACTGTCAAATTGAATGTATATTGCTTTGAAACAGATGGAGTTTTAATTGATACCGGCGCTCGAACTTTATCAAAGGAGTTTAAACCTTTCTTTGCACAGTCGGACGTCGATCAAATTGTCATTACGCACGCCCATGAAGACCATACCGGCGGAGCTGCCTATTTGCAAAAAGAATATGGATTGCCGATCTTCATGAATGAAATGGCGATTGAGAAGTGTGCAGAAAAAGCTATTTATCCACTGTACAGACAGATGTTTTGGGGAAGAAGAAGGCCGTTTACCGCAGAACCGATTGGCGAAACATTTTCATCGAGAAATGCGTCATGGAAAGTAATTGCAACACCCGGCCACTCAGATGATCATCTATCATTCCTAAACGAAGAAACTGGCCAACTTTTCTCTGGAGATTTATATGTGCAACCAAAAACGAAAGTGATTTTGCGCGAGGAAAGCATTCCTTTAATTATTAGCTCGATCGAAAAAATGTTAACGTATGACTTCTCCGAGCTTTTTTGCTGCCATGCGGGTTATATAAAAGATGGACGACAAGCCTTGGAAAACAAGCTATCCTATTTATTGGAGCTTCAAAGCAATGCACGAGATCTCCATAAATTAGGATACAATGAACATGAAATTCACATGCAGCTCTTTAAAAGAAAACATCCGATTACGTTCTTTTCATCTGGAGAATGGGATTCCATCCATATTATCCGCTCCATTTTAACGGATGGCAAAAGTTGAAAGCGATAACCGCCACGCGCATTCTACTTACGCAAAGCAAATAAATAAGTCCGTACAAACGGACGCCAGACTGTAGACAAAGTATCCTTTCACTTTGTCTACAGTCTTTTTAGGGTCTACGCATTTGAGTAAACGAAGCGCTTTACACGCGATGCTCCGCCAAATAAGACACAATGCATCCGTAAGTGCCGAGATAATTACCTGCACTTATAAACAGACGTCCGCTAAATTCGAATAACAAAAACAGGCCCCGAAAGACCTGTTTCATTACTCCATCAATTCCGATACGATTTCAAACGAACGTAATCTGTCTTCATGTGAATAAATGCCGCCACTAATAATAAGCTCGTTCGCTTTCGTCAATTGCAAGAAATCTTCCAATTTCTGTTTTACTGTTTCAGGGCTGCCAACAATTGTAGAAGGCCAATCTAATAATTCCGCGATTGCTGCTTTTTCAAACTCTGAGAATGCGGTATTCGGATCATCAACAGGCGGTTGGAACTTCGCCGTGACTCCTCTTCGGATGTTTAGGAATTGCTGTTGATAGGAAGTAGCGAGCCATTGCGCTTTTTCATCCGTATCCGCCGCAATAATGTTAACGCCTAACATCACATATGGTTCTTGAAGGTCCTTAGAAGGACGGAAACGCTGATGATACAGCTGTAAAGCTTGCATCATATACGCCGGAGCAAAATGGCTGGCGAATGAAAATGGCAATCCTAACTCCGCAGATAGCTGTGCGCTGAATCCGCTTGAACCAAGGAGCCAAATCGGTATATCTTGCCCCTCACCTGGAACTGCGCGAACCCGTGCTGATGGATCATATTCGAAGTAACTGCGTAACTCTGCAAGCTGCTCCGGAAAATCATCCCCGCTGCTATGCAATGTGCGGCGAAGCGCATAAGCTGTCGCTTGATCGCTTCCTGGCGCCCGTCCAAGCCCAAGGTCAATCCTGCCCGGATACATTGTATCAAGCGTTCCGAACTGCTCAGCAATAACAAGCGGTGCATGATTCGGCAGCATAATGCCACCCGATCCTACTCGAATCGTTTTCGTTGCCCCCGCAACATGTCCAATGATGATCGATGTTGCAGAGCTTGCGACACCTTGCATATTATGATGCTCGGCAAGCCAATAACGGTTATATCCCCAACGCTCCGCATGCTGCGCGAGATCGACAGTATTTTTAAAAGATTGGCCCGCATCGCTTCCTTCATTAATCATTGCCAAGTCAAGAATCGACAGAGGTATCCCATTGAATTTCTTTGCGAAAGCATTTATCAAGTGCATTCACTCCAATTTTTTCCGGTTAATGAAACCGTTTATTTTTTCAAACTGCGACCTAACCGTCACAACTTGACGACAGCCACTTTCTAACATCATAACTTTTTAATACCTACATCGCATGCATTCAGCTTATACCCATACACCATTTAAAAACGCATAAAATCTTTCAACAACGCATAATCACATCCATTTTGCGCATAACCATCCGGTCAAAACGCATAATGCAGTTGAAAAACGCATAATTGCCCCGTAACACGCATAACACCTCTATAATTGCGCATAAACAAATAAAAAAGCGATTCCTCTGTACAATATGAACAGAAAATCACTTTTTATCATTTAGCCGCCTTTTATTCCAAACCTCTTACATAATGAATTCAACGTCGCACAACAATTTGTGCATTCGCAACAGGGTCATACTCCTCAATATACTGTTCCTCTGCTGGAAAATAGCGTTGCTCATACTTCTGAAGGATAGCTTCTTTACTTCCAATATAAGTATCTCGTTGCAACACTCGCTGTAGTCGCTTATCACGGTCGACATCCAAATAAACGACAGTATCAAAATACTGCCTCAATGCGTCACGCTGTAAAAAGACACCTTCAATAATGACGGGCACTCCTTTGCGAATGGTCACGGCTGTCTCTTCATATTCATCCGACTCTTTGTTATAAAGCTCAATAACGTTATTAATTTCCTCGCCATTTTTAAGTGGATTTAAAACTCGATCAATCAAATAGTCATACCGCCACTGATGCTCATAGTATAGTTTCCAAGGTTCGATATGTGGATTGTAGCGGACATGCCTCGGGTGGATGAAATCATCCAAATGGAATAGAACAGCACCTATCTTTTGCTGTAGTTCCTTGGCGAATGTCGTTTTTCCTGACCCTCCTAAGCCATCGATTCCGATAATTGATTCGCTATGAAGGCTATGTAATAACTTTTCCATATGTACTCCTCTCTCAAAGAGTCAGCCATTTCTTCAAATGATTACGAACCGCATCAGCATTTACTTCCCTCTTTGGAATGATGTAAGCGCTAATCGCACTATTGTATAAATAAAAATGGCCAATATCCTCTTTAAAGCTTTTAATCGCTTCCCAATTTACAATCGTTTCACCGTTCTGAGTACTATCCGTAATCCCTTTTTTCTGCATCTTCAGCACATGTTCACCAATAAGCCCTTCATTTTTCCCTTCCTTTAACATTTTCCGAACTTGACGGGTAATATGCCAATAAAAATATTTTGGATAAAACAGTACCCAAATGACCGCCGTTATCGTAAAGGTGCTCAATAACGGAGCAGCCGGTATTTCTGTAAATATGGACAGCAAATAAGCAAACAGCAAAAAAATGAGAGGCGATGCAAGTCGTTGCCAACGCAAAGAGTTCCTTCCAATGTTCGAATTCTTAACATGGTATACATTGAAAGCCACTACATCTTCTTCAGTTAATTCATACCGAATTTCCATCATTTCCTCCTATTAACCTTTTATGCTTTTAGACTTCTCTATTTATGTAATTTACGAAAGAACAATACTTTTATTGTACCATACACTCTTACCTCCTTTATGGTGAAAATTCGAATGACAATATTGAAAAGGAGCCTCTACAAAAGAGACTCCTTTCAAACAACGAATTACATTACGTACGATCCCAAAAGCGTTTTTGCGCGATCGCTGCAATGAATTGATTTGTGAAATCTGGATTTTCCGAAGCAACGATGACTCCGTCTAAATTATTTTCCTCTGTATTGAGAAGGTATTGCTCTCCTCCTGCTGCCACTCCAATCGGCTTCATATGCATATAATGCATTTTTATAAAATCAGAAATATGCTGATCAAACATCAGTTGCTTTTCTGAATTTCCTCCGACAACGTAAATTGCATCGTAAAGAACCGGGTGCACTGTTAAAAACGATTTGTCGATTTCAAGCTCATTTCCTTTCGAGCACGTAACTGTTTTTAATGTCTCTCCGATTTTCTCGAATAAAACGCCATTTTCTTTAAATGCCTGTAAGACATTTTGTACTTCCTCGCCATTAAATCCATTGCCAATTAAGACGGCAACTTTTTGCGTCATCGCAGAATGCGGCGAATTTAGTTGGCTGAGCGATGGATAACTTTTATCAATTTCAACATGTGAATTTGTGGGTGGTTCCACACCAATATTTTCAGCGATCATTGTCGCCATTTCCTTATCTACATTTGCTAGCATTTCAACGTTCTTCTGGCGAAGTTCTTTGTCCTTGACGCTTCCAATATGATAGCTGAACGATTCGATTAAGTCTTGCTTCTCCGGCATCGACAAACTATTATAAAACGCTCTCGCCTGTGAATAATAGTCTTGGAATGAATCGCTCGGATGTTCCCTCGTCACATGTCCTTCCACTTTTTCGGGATAATTCTCGTATCCGCCTTGCTCTGGAGAAATCTCAGCTGGAGAATTGCCTGCGAGCGAGTTGTTATGATAATGGACAGAATCCGTATCGATCGGATATTTCAAATAGCTGTCCCGATAATTATTTGTCGCTTCCGTAAGGGGACGATTTACTGGAAGATCTTCATAGTTTGCAGAATGATGACGATGCAATTCTGTATCACGGTAAGCAAATGATCTGCCTTGCAATACAGGATCATTCGTAAATTCAATGCCTGGTACTAAATTGGCTGGATTAAACGCCGACTGCTCTTCCTCAGCAAAATTATTATCAACAAGACGATTCAATGTCAGTTTCCCAATGATCTTCAGTGGAATTTCTTCCTCCGGCCAAAGCTTCGTATCATCCAAAATATCAAAATCGTATTTAAACTCGTCTTCCACATCGATTAGTTGAACACCTAACTCATACTCAGGATAAAAACCATTTTCAATCGCTTCAATTAAATCTCTGCGATGGAAATCTGGATCGACTCCGCCAATGAGGTTTGCTTCATCCAGTAACAATGAATGGACCCCTAATTTCGGTTTCCAAACAAAACGCACGAAAGTTGATTTGCCTGCTTCATTTACGAAACGGAACGTATTGATCGGATAACCTTCCATCATTCTCCAGCTTCTAGGGCGCCCCCTCATTGACATAAGCCACATAATCATATGCGCGGATTCCGGATTGTTCACAACATAATCCCAAAAATGATCATGTGCCACGGTCGCTTGGGGTATATCCGTCTTCGGATTCGGCTTCGCAGCATGGGTGACGTCTGCGAATTTCATTGCGTCAGCTAAAATGAAGACCGGAAATTGCAGAGCAAGAGAATCATAATTTCCTTCCTCCGTATAAAACTTCACCGCAAACCCACGAATATCTACAGCCGTATCTTTCGAGCCTTTACTTCCAATAAAATTTGAGAACCTTACAAATACAGGGGTTTTCATATTAGGCTCTTGTAGAAATTTCGCCACTGTATAATCCTTCATCGATTCATACAATTCAAAGTCCCCGTATGCACCGAACCCCCGGGCATGTACTACTTTTTCAGGAATCCTTTCTCTACTAAAATGCGATTGTTTTTTGTAAAAATGGAAGTCTTGCATGAGCAACGGTCCACGTTTTCCTGCCCTTAACGTCTTTTGGTCATTTGAGACTTTCGCTCCGTTTTCATCCGTCATAGGATTATTAGGGCCTGTATTCTGTTTGCGATACTGCTGTAGCTGTGCATCCTTCCCATTTACGTTCATATGCTGTTCATCTTTGTTCATAACTTCACAATCACCCTTTTCATAAAAGTTATTTTCGATGTTTCCGGAAAAGACACCGCCTTATAGGTCATAGTCATTTATGAAATCCATAACCTATCTTCGAGCACTGATAATCTACTTCCCTATGCAACCTCCTTTTAAACTCGGATTGTTTCCTGATTGGAAGCCGTTCTATTTTTCCTGCTTCTACATATGATGGTCGTATACAAATCCCTATAAACTAAAGGAGACTAAAAGATGTATTCCATTCATTTTTACGAAAACGATCTATACGTACTCAATCAAGCATTACAAAACATACCCGTGGTCAACGAAAATATTAGAATTAAAGGACGTACTGGAAAGGTGATCAGTGTGGAAAAAGTGGAAGAAAACAAATACTTCGTGTATGTAGAGTTCGAAAAAATCGTGGATAAAAACAAAGATAATATACAAGGCGGAAAAAAGAGAAAACGATAATAAATGAATCCATCCTGAAAGCATTTGCTTAAGGACGGATTCATTTGTTTTTAGACAGGATTTGTTCGACCTTTAACGATCCAATTTCAATGGAAGTCTCGATATAACCTACAATTTGCTCAAACGTAAACACGCGCAGCTTTTCATTTACAGCTTCTTTATCGTATTTCATATCTTCGAAAACATAAGGGAGGAATTTTTCAACATCCTTCGCCATAACCTCTTCCAAATCGGATATGGGCGTAACAACTTGTAGCAATTTTTTTAAATCATCTTTGCTTCCATAGTGTTCCAATAACTTCCCATTTAACAGTCGGAAATCATTATGATAAAGTTCCCCCAAGTTTTCGTTTGCTTCCATTCGGTTCTTCAGCCAAGGAAGATAGAAACCTTTTAGCCATATGTCATCGGCAATTAAGTGCGTATAATATCCCAATATATAATAGCTTTCCTGTTGGGAATGATATTTACGTAAAAACCCTTCATAATCAATGCTTCTTGAATAATCGGTTACGTCCCCTGTAAAGAAGTGAGATACTTCTTTCGGAGTAACCGCATCCGGAGCGATGCCTCCAAGCAACAACGCAGCCTGGTCCTCTATCGAAAAGCGGTCGGCAATTCGATTTGCGATAAGTAAGTGCATCATTCTTGAACCCACTACACCCAACCCCTCCCTTCAATTTGCCTTAAAACATCCCATTTTCATTAGGAGAATCTTCTAATACCGGCTGTCCAACATCCCACATCTCAACAATTTTCCCCTCATGAAAACGGCAAATGTGCACGACTGCGGCACCAAGATCGTCATCATTTTGTTTCAAGTGGGAATAAACCATTACCTTATCATCCTCGGAAATCGCTATTTTCACTTCAAGGCTTTTGTTTGGGTTCGCGTTATCATTTTGCTTCATTGCTTGCTTTAACGATTCACGATCTCCCGCAAAATATGGGTTATGATGAATGAAATCTTCGCTAACATACTTCTCATATGCCTTATCAATTTCACCAGCAACGATCAGTTGCAAAAAATCGATGGCATTGCTTCTATTATTCTCCATTATGAAAGCATCCCTTCAAATGTTTTTGTCCAATGGTCATACCAGAGAAATGATCCCCATTCCCACCCTCGCTGCTTATGCAAATTAGTACGCGGTCGTTACAATTACAATCTATTTGTACTCATGTTACAATACTGGGCCTAATTTGTAATTGGCGGATTTGAACCGTATTGTAAGGGCCCCAATTACTCTCCCATTGTAAGTCCGACTTTCCCAGTCGGCGGGTTTGTGTACTCACCTTTGCAATAATCAGCTACCGACATTTCCTTCAATTATGCATTATGCCATTGCTTATTTTAGATGCGACTGTTTCAGACGCTTTAAAAAAACGTCCATTCAAACTAAATCAATCGTCCAATTCAAGCCTTGAATTTTCGTATCCATTTCCCTAAACTCTTTCGATAATTGATCGACCTGCTTTTGGATAGCCGCAACATCGACTGTGCTGACAAATTTAATTTCCGATCGGCTGTATCGGTCGTTTCGGATCGATGCTTCGTCTGCAACTCTCGAAAGGATCAACCGTTTCTCCCATATTTGATCGCGTTCAGCCAATGCATCTGATAGCGTCCGTGTATCATCAAATTGGACAGAGCAATTCGTTTGATTAATACGTTTCACCAATACAGTTAATTCTTTCAAGATGCCATCGAGCTCAGATAGCAATGCATTTGGATCTTCCGATGGCTGTTCCCCTTCTTGTGTTTTCACGTTTTGGCTTATCCTTTTTTTCAGCTGTTCAATTCTTTTTTGATAATCCGCCCGTGCAATCAACGCTTCAGCAAGTTTCATATATGACACTCCTTTATTGAGAAATTCCCGCTTATACACTTCCTTCGTCTAATGTATAGTTCGTCAAAAAGCAAAGAAATCCTTTAAAATTCAAAAATGGCTTTTACGGATCTCCGCAAAAGCCATTTTGTTAAATCGGCAATAAATAAAACAGTCCACCGTTTACAATATCGATTTTTATAATCGTTTCATATTGCTCTTCAATCGCCTTTTTCTCTCTTTCATAGCATTCGGGTTTCTCGTCTACTTCATTATAGAAGTAATCCAACACATTCAAATCTCTCCGAAGTCTTTTTTTCGCTTCTTCTACCCATGTATGATCATCTTGTTGAATAAGATTGTCTACTACAAGATCCAAACGTTCGATTGCGCGCGTCGGTTTGATCGTATAGGGCAAGTGGAATGTGTTGGGCGATATCGAAGTACCCAATTCCCTTTGTTGAATTGTTTCTTGAAAACCGTCTATAACTTGCCCGTTCATTAAATTAATTCCTAATGAATAGAGCTTTTCTTTCGTACGATCACTACTATACGTTATTTTATAGTTCACGCCTAACCATGGCGTCAAAATCGTTTTCACTTCTGATTGTGCATTTACTGTTTCATACATTTGGACGAATGAGCCTTGTTCCTTCGTTGCCTGGAAAATCTGATTGAGCCTCGGTGATCCGAAGTGCAAAACTTCTCCGTCTACTGCTCCAACTAACCTGTTTTTATTCGTAATAAGCGTCAACTTTGCAGGATTCGGCTCTCCGTTAATACTTTCCAAGTACTTCCAATAAAATGGGCGGTTCATAATCCTTTTATCCATATCAATCGTAAGTTGAACCTGTAAAAGATGATCGTTTTCATATAAAATGGGACAATTGTTTTCTTTGAAAAACTGACGCACATACGTATGGATTTGATGGGGGTACATGTTCTCCCTCCTTATATGGACAATTTAAATCCGGATAATATGTCATCCAATTCGCCGACAACTTTTTCAAAGACACCTATTTTTGTATTCAGCAAGTTCAAAATTTGTTCCTCAATTGTATGTTGTATTGCCAAATTATAAATATGGACATCATGCTCTTGCCCTAAACGGTGAACACGCCCAATTCGTTGCTCCAACTTCATCGGATTCCACGGCAAATCATAGTTAATGACATGATGGCAAAATTGGAGGTTGATCCCTTCGCTTCCCGACTCAGTCGCAATTAGAACTTGTGCTTTTTCTTTGAATAGCAACTTCATCCATTCCTTCTTGTTTTTGCTGAACTTCCCGTTAAATAAAACGCTCGTAATTCCTTTTGAATATAAATAAGATTGCAAGTACTCTTGGCTTGCCCGATATTCCGTAAAAATGATCACTTTGTCATTTGCTTTTGCAATAATTTCATACGCTTTCTCTGCTTTCGAATTCACTTCAAGCGCATTCAATTTTCCTAACAGTTCATCGATATAGGCAACCTCTTCTGATGCACTGCATTTTTCGCGCATTTTCAGAAGTGTAACAAGAGTGGCCTCCTTGCTGCTGCAAATTTCTCTCTGTAATGTAATGGTAGAAAATGCATCCGAAAATTGCGGAGAAACATTTTTTAATTCGGAGAGCATATGATAAACTTCTTTTTCCTGGTCACTAAATTCAATCGGAATGTTTTGTATGCGTCGGCTCGTCCATTCGTTTAACGTATCTTGCCTTGAGTTTCTTACCATCACTTGATTAATAAGCTCCTTTAAAAATTCATCCTCTTCTACATTGTGCTTACTCGCAGAAAAGGCGACTTGAAATGTTTCGAAATTTCCTAAGTGGCCTGGCTTCAGTAGTGAAATCAAATGAAACAGCTCGAATACGTCGTTTTGAATTGGCGTCGCTGTTAAAAGCAAGCAAAACTTTTTCTTTAAGCTTTGCACGAACTCATAGTTTTTCGTTTTATGGTTCTTTAATTTATGAGCCTCATCAATTATGATGAGATCATAATCTTGACTATAAATGTTTTCCTTATGTGGACTTCTCTTGGCCATATCCAAGCTCGCGACGACGATGTTGCAAGCATTCAAGTCGTATTTTTTACTATATTGCATCGCTGGAATATGGAATTTTTGATTTAGTTCTTCAAGCCATTGATTCATAAGGGATGCGGGGACTAAAATAAGCGCTTTTTTTACGAGGCCTCTTATGAGGTATTCTTTCAAGATCAAACCTGCTTCAATCGTTTTACCGAGACCGACTTCATCGGCAAGTATCGCTTTTCCATTCATCCTCTCGATAACAGTTTCAGCCGCTTCCAACTGGTGTGCATATGGCTTAAGTTCAGGTAAATATTTTGGAGATTGAAGTCCATAAAAGTCTTCAATCAGTTTTGCCTTTTCCACTTCATAGCACATTTTATATAACGTCCAACTATCCCATGGTTGTCGATTTTCCAGCCTATCGACAAAACCTTCTTTCCATTCGGATGATCGTTGAATTTGCATATGCATCCCCTCATACAACATTTTCTTACTTGTTAGATTGTCCAAAAACGACAAACCTATGTGCGATTAGGTTCGCGTGCATTTGCCATGAAATGATTGGAACTTCCATTTTTGTAACCGTAAATAATGGGATATGCTGAAAAATCAGCTGGTTGCTCTTTAGTCACATTGTATGCCTACACCTGAAAGCTTTAAAGATTTTTTCTAATTACCAAGGATAAATGGTATCATTTATAATTTTCGATAAACCGTTAGAAATGGTGAGGAATGAAATTTATATATAGTGTTTATATGAGGATTAACGATTATTGGCGGTTGGCGCACATACAGAAAGATGAATGAAGAGGAACGACGAGTACTTAAAAACGAGATAAGAAATCCTGTATTCTTTTAGGCATGCTCCCTATTTTTTGTCGGTTTGCTTTTATTTCTAACAGGCACCGCACAATTATCTTAAAAGATATAGGAATTGGTTTCATATTTTCCGGTTGGTTTATGATTTGGATCATTAGTTTAGTGAAAAGAGAAGAAAGTACAGCTAAAAGTATTGTTATGATTATAATGGGAGTGGTCGTATTGCTTGCTCCTCTTTATTTCCTGTAGCACATTTCCAAAGTTTTGCTAAACTTTCATGTTCATTTAAACATGCTAAAAGTAAACCTCATTTAAATAAGTTATTTTAAGTTATTTTTCACCAATCAAAAAATGATAGGCTCCGATGAGAACCTATCATTTTACAGTTTTAAATCATGCTTTTTACAACTTTAGACATTGTCGCGCCATCTGCTTTTCCTGCGAGCAATGGCTTTGCAATTTTCATGGCGTCTCCCATGTTCATTCCTTTTACAACGCCTGCTTCTGAAAGTATTTTTTCAATTTCCTCTTCGCCCAATTGCTCGGGTAAAAACGATTTGAGAAGAGATAACTTTGCTTCTTCCTGTTCAATCAAATCTTCGCGTCCCGCTTGCTTCGCACTATCAAGGGACTGATTTGTCTGTTTGATTTCCCGGTTGACTACCGCAACTTCTTCTTCCACTGTCAATGCCGAGCCTTTTTCTTTCTCGGCGCGATCAAGTCCTGCTTTTAAAAGAGTTAACACCCCTTTAGAAAGCACATCTTTTTCTCTCATCGCTGTTTTCAATTGTTCAAAAACCTCTGTCTTTAACATCAAATTCCCTCGCTTCCCTTTTCTATAAGAGCGTACCTAAAATCCTTTTGTGTAAAAATTATAGGGGAGGCACGCGTGAAAATCAATCTTTGAATCTGAATGGGCTACTGTAGATCACGCTGTTTAGTGAACCAATGATGCCCTCAACGTCGTAATGCCGTTTTCCAAATAGCCTTTTAAACAAGTGAGCATGTATACCCACCCTTCTTTTTGTCCCATCATTTTATTGATAACGTCAGGGTCATCAGAGCTCAGTCCCGTTTCTGTCACTTCGATCATTGTGCTATCTTCATTAGTTGCATGAAACATAATGGACACTTGCGTTTCTCCCCATGAGAAAATGAGTTCCTTGTCTTGTTCAACATGCAGCACATTCATCTCTCCTTCTGCATTATATTCCTCATATTTTAATGTAACGTTCTTTCCTTCCTCAAGTCTCCCTGTACTTTCAGAAAACCAATAACCGCCAATTTGTTCAGGACTCACAATGGCTTCAAACACTTCCGCCACCGGCTTATTGATTTTCATCTTCGTTTTAATTCGCGTATCCATAAATGTCTCACTGCTTTCTTAGTTTATTTTTTCACAATTGGTTCCGTATAGGACAAAATTGAGATGATATGACCGTGTCATACCAACGCATATAATGTTGGCTCTTGTTCGTGAATTGCAGAAATTGCCCAACTGTTTTCCACATACTCCATGAACATTGAAGTTTTCATAAATTCAAAAGGCATCTCCTCTGAACTGTTCCCTCTCATTCCATAGCGTATTATATAGTTCGGAAAATCAATTTGGTAGGAAACGACATCTGCTTTCTGATGTTCTGAAATAAGTAACTGTCATGCTTCCCTTGCTTTATTCACAATAAACCTCAAGTTGATTTTTTTATTTTTTAGTACCTTAATTGTTCAAATGAAATCACGTAACCTTTTTCATTTACTATATCATCAAACGCCAAAGCCGATCCCCCAGTTTCCTTTTCCACTAGAACTCCTCTATTTTCGTAAAGTTTATGTGCAATTCCATAAGTGTTTTGCTTTTTGCGGGCATGTATGCGTGATCACTGGCTTTAAGCGCAGAAATGATAAGATTATGGGTTTTGTATGGATTCATGCGTCTTTCAAGTGAGTTTTCATGCATGGATTGGGAGCTGGTGTTTACAACTTTTTATTGTATTGAATTTTTCATTTAGTAAGATATTATTGAATATAGGTGGCTACTATGAAAGGAACGAATAATTATGGAGATTGCTATTCAGCCTGCAGAGCAGCAAATAATGAAATGGGTTGATACATATATACCTGAAAGAGACTTATTTTTCTTAGCCGAAAACGACTTACCTTTTTATCAGGATTATTTGTCCGGCATATTACTATTTCCAAGTAAAGAGTTTTTCAACCATTCTTCCTATAGCAATATTGAAATGGTGAACAGCTATATGTATTGGACGATTTCAAAGGATGCACAATTCGTTATAGTTGCTCCTCCTTCTTGGATTGAGTCATTACCCAGCGTTAAAAAAGAGATGCTCTTTAAGCGGCAACATGAATTAGGCAGAGGATTACTCTGCTCGTTGTCTATGGTTAGCGATAAAAACAGCATTCCGCAGGACTATATAGTAGAAGTGAATGATGAGCAGATTGTCGCCCTTCAAAAAGCAATGTGGACAAATTTGCCGTATTCAACAAAAGAAGAAATCGTCTGCAAAACTGCAAGGGAATATGATGAATGGACAGCGGAACAGGCCCCCGCCAATTTACCATCGCATCTAGTAGCGTACGCTAATTCATTTGCCACCCTTCATGGGGCAAATTGTCTTGCTGCTGTTCTTTATGCAATTAGTTCCGAACCGGCGCGAGATGAGTGGATCATTAAAGAATGGGTGCATGACCAAACTTTCGCTCTTACATTACAACAAGCAGACTATAATATGACAGATAGCCCATTCCAAGAAACAGACGTCATCGTATGGATAGACGAGCAAGATATAATTCAGCACGCAGCCTATTGCATTGACGGGAAACATTTCTTCAATAAAAATGGCCAAACATGTTTCAATCCTTGGAAAATTGTTGATTGGGCAAACCTATCGAATGAATGGAACCGTTTTACCCATCGTATATATCGGAAAGAGCAAAAGACATCAGTGAAGTATCAACATTATAGCGTTTCGGGAAACAATATTTGATTGACATAAAAACAGCCAAGCTGCAAGTTTACATGCAGTTGGCTGCTCGTATTTTGAACGACGAAGTTAGTAGGATAGGAGTTTGTCGATTGCAGACGTGACTCTTTGCGCATTCGGCAACCAATCATCTTCAACCGATCCAACCGGATATGGGGTCCCATATCCAGTCACTCTCATAATCGGAGCTGCGAGAGAAAACAGCCCTTTTTCACTTACAAGGGCGGCGATTTCCGCTCCAATTCCATTCGTCTTCACAGCTTCATGCACAATGAGCAGTCGCTCGGTTTTTTC
Organism: Sporosarcina contaminans; assembly: GCF_042679045.1. NCBI lineage: Bacteria > Bacillati > Bacillota > Bacilli > Caryophanales > Caryophanaceae > Sporosarcina > Sporosarcina contaminans. The sequence goes on from NZ_JBHTLT010000126.1 coordinate 43,977, forward strand.
AACGGATTGCAAAATCGTGTCAATGTCCAATGGAGCCACGGTTCTAAGATCAATTAATTCGAGAGAAATCCCTTTTGCTTTATAGAGTTCGGAAACCTTTTTCAACAAAAGAACAGGTGGGCCCCAAGAAACTACCGTAGCATGTGTTCCTTCCTGAATAACTTTCGCTTTGCCGATTGGGATTTCATAACTTTCACTCGGCACTTCTTCTTTGAACGCCCGATATAGTTTCATTGGCTCCAAAAACAATACAGGGTCATTGTCTCTCATAGCTGCTGTAAGTAACCCTTTCGCATCGTACGGAGTCGAAGGCATAATGATTTTAAGGCCAGGTGTATGCGAAAAAAGCGCTTCTAAACTGTCGGAATGCAACTCAGGTGTCCGAACTCCACCGCCATACGGACTCCGGATGACCATTGGCACATTGAATCGACCAGCTGACTTAAAGCGCATCCTTGCTGCTTGGCTCGCGACTTGATCCATCGCTTCATAAATGAAACCTAAAAACTGAATTTCCGCAACCGGACGAAAGCCATTGATGCCCATACCGATCGATGCCCCGATGATGGCCGATTCTGCTAATGGAGTATCGAATACCCTCTCCTTTCCAAAACGATCCGCTAATCCGTCTGTGACACGAAAGACACCACCGTTTTTCCCGATATCCTCCCCTAACAACACGATGCGTTCGTCTCGCTCCATTTCATATGCTAACGCTTCCTGTATCGCTTGAATCATCGTCAATTCAGCCAATCTGTACACCTCCTGTCTTTTGCCGATAGAAGTTTGCTGCTTCTTCTTTCTGTTCCTTCAGTTGCTCATCAGGCGTTTCATAAACATGATCAAAAATCTCACTGATGTTTGGATAACTTTCGTTTTCAACTGCAGTGATTGCTTCATTCAGGCGTTCATGAAACGCCTTCTCCGTTTCATTTTCCCTCTCATCACTCCACAGTTTTTTATTTTCAAGAAATCGTTTCATCCTTACAAGCGGATCCTTTTTGCGCCATACTTCCCTTTCTCCATCCTCCCTGTATTTTGAAGGATCGTCAGAAGTTGTATGCGGCCCTAAACGATAGGTCACCGCTTCGATTAACGTTGGGCCTTCTCCATTTCTCGCCCGTTCCACTGCCTCTTTTGTCGCTTCATAAACCGCAATGATATCATTTCCGTCTACCTGAATTCCTTTTACACCATATGCAATTGCTTTTTGAGCGATTGTTTTACTTGCCATCTGTTGCTTCAGCGGAACACTTATCGCGTATTGATTGTTTTGACAGAAAAAAATTGTCGGCGTTTTATATACTGCAGCAAAGTTAAGTGCTTCATGGAAATCTCCTTCAGAAGTAGCGCCATCTCCAAAATAGCTTATCGCAACATCTGTTTCCCCTCTCAGCTTCGTTGCCATTGACAGTCCTACCGCATGCAATGTTTGGGCAGCTATAATAATTTGCACTGGCAGTATCCTGACATCTTCAGGTGTTTTCCCTCCTTCCAAATGACCGGTTACATAATGCAAAATCTGTTCGATTGGCATGCCGTGAACAAAGCATGCCGCAAGATCACGGTAGCTTGGACAGATCCAATCAGATCGTTCCAAAGCAAGGGCGCTCCCAATTTGAGCTGCTTCTTGCCCACTGAATGGTGCATATGTGCCAATTCTTCCTTGACGTTGCATTTTTAGAAGCTTCTCATCTAATATCCTAACCTCTTTCATCTGACGATACATTTCTACCAATAAGTCATCAGCAATCCCGCAATCTTTCTCATCCAATAAATTACCTGCCTCATCTAACCTTCGAACCATTTGAAACGTCAACTGGTTTTCATCAAACATATTACCCCTCCTATCGCGCTTTCAAAAAGTAGAGTTCCGGATGATCGATATAAGACGATAGATCCCTCATAAATTTACCTGCGGGCTCCCCATCAATTATTCTATGGTCAAACGACAAACTGATTCCCATTACATGACCGATTCCCAACTCACGATTCGGCAAAATAACTGGTTTCTCTTTTATGGAATGAACACCTAAGATTGCTACCTGCGGATGATTAATAATTGGTGTCGCATAAAAACCGCCATTAGCCCCTGTATTGGAAATCGTGAAAGTTCCGCCACGCAATTCTTCCAATGCCAATTTCCCTGCAATCGCTTTTTCTTGAAGATTTTGAAGCGCTTGAGCAATTTCTTCGATTGATTTCCTATCTACTTGGTGGATGACAGGTACAACAAGCCCTTGCGGAGTCGCCATAGCAATGCCGATGTTATACTCCTCATTAAAAACAATTTCCTCTTTATCCTCATCAATCATCGCGTTGAAAATCGGATTGTTTTTAAGAACCTCTGACAGCAATTTGACGATGATTGGCAAAAAAGTAATTTTGCAATTTGAAGATTGATTCAATGAATCCTTCAATGCGATAAGACGCTCTACATTTATCTCATCCATGCCAGTAGCGTGAGGGATTGTAAAAGCAGACTTGACCATGTTTTTATAAATTTGTTTACGCAAACCGCGGATTGGAATACGTTTAATGGCTTGATGATCAGCAGTTTCTTTTATTGCTACAGTGCCTTTAGTACCAGCAACCCTATTTTTCTCCTTCATTGAGTCGGCATATTGTAAAACAGCCTCTTTTGTAATTCTTTCTCCGCCTATTGCTTTATGGATATCTTGTAAATTTAGTCCCATATCACGTGCCATCTTACGAATGCTTGGCGCCGCCTTAACTCTCGGTCCAGTAGAAGATAGCTCACGATTTACTCGCTGTCCTTCTCGTTCTACTTGCGTTTGATTGTTAGGCGAACTTTTTTCATTTTCTAAAGCGATTTCTACGATTGTCTCACCGACAAAGATCGTATCGCCTTCTTGTCCATTTCTGCTTGTAATCCTTCCTTCTTTCGGCGACGTAATTTCAACGGCTGCCTTGTCAGTCTGGACCTCTACAATCGGTTCGTCCATTTTCACCTGATCACCTTCAGAGACAAACCATTTTATGATTTCCGCTTCATGCAGCCCCTCTCCGATATCCGCAAATTTTAGCTGAAAACTCATAAATAGGATTCCTCCTTCGACAAACTCTCCACTAATGTCTTAGCTGCCTTGCGGGCAGGAATATTCTCTTTTGCTACAGCTGTTAAAACCGTGTCGATTGTAATTGTCAAACGACCTCCTAAAAAGGTGAAGATCTCCTCTGCTTTGCCATCCACATTCCCATCTAAAACAGCGACAAATAAACCTGCCCCTCCACTATTCGCAATAAAATCAGGAATGACCGGCACACCTTTTTCGAAAAGGATCGCTTCTGCCTCTTCCGTTACAGGCAAGTTTGCACCTTCAACAATTAAGTTTGCTTTTACGAAGCGAACATTCTGTGCATTGATCACATCCGCAATTGCAGCTGGAATTAATACATCTACGTCCAATTCAAGCCATTTTTCGCCGGATAACTGTTCATAACGTTCAGGCAGGCCATTTCGATTAATATTCCCTCGATGGTCTTTCAGAGACAAAAGCAAGTCGATGTCCAAACCTTCTTTGTAATAAATCGTTCCGTCAATATCTGCAACGGCAACAATTTTGAAACCTTTCTGATATAGAAACTTCGCGGCACTTGCACCAACACTGCCAAACCCTTGGATCGACACTTTTGCTTGAGCAGGTTCCGTTCCGATCTTTTTCAAAGCCTGTTCCGTTACTACAGCTACTCCATAGCCTGTTACAAGCTCAGTTAAAGCTTGTCCCTCATATATAGCTGTCATCGCTTCTTGCAAATTTTTCATCAATAATTGCTTGTTATTTTGTTTACTAATGAATGCTTGAACAGAAGATTGAATCCCTAACTCATTCAACAGTCTTACAATGTCTTCCTCACGCGTCCCCAAATCCTCACTCGTCAGCCAGTATTCTTTAATGTATGGTGCATGAGCTTCGAGATACCTTTTTAAAACTCCTTCGCTTTCTTCATCGTTGGAAGGAAAATCAATCCCTCCCTTTGCTCCGCCGACAGCCATTCCTAAGCCTGCCATTTTTATAGTCATTGTTTCAGCTAAACGGACAACTTCCTCCTTTGTCACACCTTGTCTCATCCGTATTCCGCCTGCGCAAAATCCGCCCTTCAATTCATCAATTACCATATATCCTTTTGCACCGGTTTTCTGATCAACCCATTCAGTTACTAAATAAGATTGCTTCAACCTTCCCGTCCCCTTTCTATTAATCTATGCTTTTATTTAATGAATCTGTCAGGATGTCAACTTTAACGATTTTGCTATAAATCACTCCAATGATTGCAAGTGCCAATGCCATAGCCCCGACAATGGGAGCATCCATAACTGCCAAAAAAGTGAACAACAAACTGCTTACAATCCCTAAAAAACTGCAAGCAATTAGGATCGGTTTAGGGATTCTAAGAGCTGCCTTCTCATACAAATCGGGCATTTTTTTAAAAATATTCAGTGCACTCATCCCCATTACGATTCCACTTAATAAAAGACCAGCTACAGTCATCGTTGCAAATACCGTCTCACTGATTCCTGAAACAATTAAAACAATTGTGATGCCATTTACAATTAGCAGTGACAAATAAGGCGTTCCGAAGGATTTATGTTTCCTTGCAAAATGCTTGGACACAACCCCCTCTTTTGCCATAACGACAAATTCGTGTGGGATGATTAGCATAATGGCATTCAGCGTTGTAAAAATCGCCAATAACCCACCGATTGCAATGAATGTAACAACCCAACCCGGCAAAAAGAGACTGGCAGCCATCGGAAGTGAAGTAGTAAAACTTATAAAATCCTCGATACTAACTACTGATGTAGAAATATACGAAACACCCATATAGATTAAAGTAACGATGACTAGACTGATTAAAATGGCTCTTGGTGTATTTTTCTGCGGATTTTTTATTTCTCCACCGATTTCCGTTATAAGCCCATATCCAGCATAAGAATAAAATGCGAGGACAGCTGCCATCATCAATCCGCTTACACCATTTCTCAAAAAAGGGCCATTATCGATTGGGATGAATTCTGCACTGTGCTGATAGAAGAAACCGAAGACGATGTATATTAATAAAGCGATGAGCATCCAAGCAACCATGACGATTTGTATCTTATTCGCAAATTTCATACCATAGAGATTGACTAAAACAAATATTAAGACAATTGAAATTGCAATAATTACTTGAGATCCGCCCGCTATGAAAAATGATAAGTAGTTGACAAACCCTAATGCGAGCATGCCAATTGCTCCTACTCCTGCCATAATCATAAAGAAGGCTGTTATAATGCCCATCGTAGGATTCAATAGACGGCTAGCATATACATAACTCCCTCCTGTACTCGGAAACATGGAGCCTAACTGCATGTAGTAAGCGCTTCCAAAAAGAGCCGGAATCGCCCCAAGCAAGAAAGATAGTGTTAAGGATGGTCCTGTTTGGTCTGCCAAAGGCCCGAGTAAAATAAAGATAGCTGCACCGACCATTGTTCCGATAAGAGTAGAAATCGCACCAATCAATCCAATTTTTGCTTGCATTCATATCCCCCTCGCTCAATTTATCAAACTATTAACTATATGACCAAATGTCATATAGTTTTTAAATTATCTGTATGTTAATATAAATGTGACAACGTGTCAATATCTATTTTGAGGTGTAACAATGAAAAAAACCGATGGCAGATTACAAAGAACTTTAAAAACGAGGGAAAAGTTATTGAAAGCAGCAAGTAAAGTTTTCCTAAAAAAGGGATACCATAATTCCACCATCAAGGAAATTAATCAAGAAGCCAATGTTGGGCATGGTACTTTTTATATTCACTTTCCGAAAGGCAAAGATGAAATATTATCGGAATTAATGAAAAATGTAATGGATGAGCTTTACAAGGTTGCTGATATTGAATTCGATCCAAAAACGAAAGAGGATGCTTTCCATGTTATTAGAGAGCAAGTATTTCACTTTATTTCCTTAGCTGAGGTACATAGAAGTATATTAATGGTCGTTTACGAAGCAATCGGGGTATCACAGCTTCTAAGCGATAAGTGGGAAGAAATATTACTAAAATTTGCTGAAAGAATTGTCAAAGATAATCAGTACTCGCAAGGGCATGGCCTTGCAAAAAAAGATTTGAATACTGGCGTTTCTTCAAGGGTTTTGTTATTTACATGTGAAAGATTCGTCTGGGAAATTGTAAGGGAAAAGAACAAAATTCCTATTCCAGAAATTGCCGATAACATAACAAAAATATATATGTTCGGGTTGTATGAAAACTAATTTTTTTCCTAATACTCGTCCATGGCGAAAAAGTAGTTGTTCTGACAGACAAACTTTTTCGCCATTTGTTATTATTCATATAGATCAGTCTACACGATCTGTATGTGCATTAAATCGTGCATTGCTTTCGTAAAAACTGAAGAAGGAGTTTGTTGAAAAAGACTGGGTTATCTTGATTTGCACAATGTCCTGCATCGGGTATCCAATGGAACTCACATTGTGTTTCTCGTGATGCCCACCTTCGAGCAATTTTTTTAATATTTCCGGTCTTATCAAGCTCTCCACAGACGAGCAACATCGGTTTATTAATGAAATAATCCTTTTCTGCATGAAGACATTTTGTCGTTGCAAGGAAGATTGTCGTGAAGTCATTTTTTCCTATTCGATAGAAAGTGGATTTTAAATACTGCTGAACATCTTTTTTCACTGAGCTAGCGTTTGCGCTTAGTGGCAACAGCCATTTCCCCGGACACGATTTCATAATGAAAGGAGCCATCCAAATAGCTGTTTTTTCTGCAATCGACAATTCCATCGTATTGCATGTACAATCAATTAGCACTAGATTATCCACCATTTCCGGATAATGAAATGCCATCTCCTGAGCCAAGTTCCCTCCCATCGATTGTCCAATGAAAGTCGCTTTCTGAATCCTTTCTTGTGACATGATTGCCTTCAAATCTTCCATAAGCATTTTCAAACTAAATTCTTCACCTATTGGCCTTGATAATCCATGGCCTCTCGCATCCCACAGCAAAACGTTAAATGATTCGTCCATCTCCTCAATTTGATCATTGAACATATTATGATCTGCCCCCGCCCCGTGTAAAAAAATGAGCCATGGGCGATCCTTAGCATATGTAATCCAATAATGAATTGCACAGCCATCTTTTGTAAGCACTTTATTTAAAAAATTCAAAACGATCCCACCCCTTTACTTTCAGTATGCATTGAGCCCTCTCATAAATCAAAGACAGATATAAAACAATAAAAACCCGCCTCCTGACAATTATTTATCAGGAAGGCAGGTTCATAGTACAATCATTCAATTACTTTCTTAGCAGCTCAACTTTCCTAGCCCTTCTACAGCAAATTGTCCATTTTCAGTTTCCATTGAAAAGCTGTCCGTACTGTATTCATTACCAAGATCATCAATGATTTTCATTGTCTACGAATGGTGTTTCATTCTCAAAACGTTGATTTACTGAAAACTGCAAGTTGAAAGAAGTCGGGTTCGCCTTAGCCGATAAAACTTTGAGTCGAGTGCTCTGCCTCCAAATGGAAGAATACACAACCATTCTATTGCTCTTGTCAGTTTTAAGCATACAAGTTGTAGTGCATAATCTGAATAGCGCCTTGCACAGGCACAAAAAACCATCTCTTAACCATTAATGCCAAGGGATGGTTCGTGCATTTAACTTCACTTTTGTTCCCACGAATAGCAAACAAATTTCAGCTGTTGGCCATTCATTTCAATTACTTCATCGGAGTCGATTTGCTCAAAACCGTTTTTCTCTAAAACTTTTTGTGATGCTCTATTATTCTGCGTTGTTTTTGCAAAGATCTGCTTTATATTATATTTTTCCACTTCTTCTATTAGGCTTTTTAACGCCTTAGTAGCAATGCCCTTTTTAGTATAGGATTGTCCAATCCGGTATCCAAGATGTCCTGTCTTTTCTTCTTCATCAATATCGATTAAATTCATTCTCCCAACGATTGAACCATTTTCGTCTTTAATTAAATAGAATAAAGAACTGCCTTGAGCTTGTTCATCAAGCAAATCTTGATGCCTTTTTCTAAAAATATCTGGCCGATAATAATCATCTCCACGGCTCGGCACCATTTCCTCAAAGAAAGCTCTATTTTCAAGTTCAAATTTATACAATTCCTCCGCGTCCGTAACATGAAGTTTCTCGATCGATAAATCCATTTTATCACCCATTCATTTTATTATACGATCCAATATCTTTGTATTCGATATGGTAAAGATAAAAACCTTCTTAGAAAAAGGAACGAGCAACTATGACGATCATCGCAAAGGTTATCCGTAATTTAGAAATGCGATATTATCGGGTTAAAACATGCAATGGTAAGGGTAGGATAAGGATATAATCCTAAATCCCATCGGGTAGGAAATTTACTATTCAGGAGGTTCAAAATGAAGGACAATCACAAAGAGACGTCGCAAAAAATGTCAGACATGGAAAACGAAATGACATTGACGAATCGGCAAGGACATCCGATTACGAACAACCAAGATTTAAGAACTGTTGGCAATAGAGGGCCTGCTACGTTAGAGAACTATGACTTCATCGAAAAAATTAGCCATTTCGATCGGGAGCGTGTGCCGGAACGTGTCGTCCATGCACGAGGAGCGGGGGCACATGGCTATTTTGAAGCTTACGGTACAGCTGGGGACGAGCCTGTGTCCAAGTATACGCGAGCAAAGCTATTTCAGGAAAAAGGGAAGAGAACACCTGTATTCGTCCGCTTTTCTTCGGTTATTCACGGAGGTCACTCTCCGGAAACGCTTCGTGATCCGCGCGGCTTTGCCGTGAAATTTTATACAGAAGACGGCAACTGGGATTTAGTCGGCAACAATATTAAAATCTTTTTCATTCGTGATGCGATTAAGTTCCCTGATATGATTCATGCCTTTAAACCGGATCCAATTACGAATATACAAGACAGTGAACGCTTCTTTGATTTCTGTGCAAGCTCTCCTGAGTCTTTCCATATGGTGACGTTCATTTATTCACCGTGGGGAATTCCTGCAAACTACCGGCAAATGCAAGGATCCGGGGTAAACACGTATAAATGGGTGAATAGCGAAGGGGAAGCCGTTTTAGTGAAATACCATTGGGAACCGCTGCAAGGAATTAAAAACTTAACACAAAAAGAGGCAGAAGAAATTCAAGCGAAAAACTTCAACCATGCCACTCAAGATTTATATGATGCAATCGAACGTGGAGATTATCCGGAATGGGAATTATACGTCCAAATTATGAGCGACGGCGAACATCCAGAGTTGGATTTTGATCCGCTTGATGACACAAAACTTTGGCCGAACGACCAATTTCCATGGAAAAAAGTCGGTAAATTAGTATTGAATAAAAACCCTGAAGATTATTTCACTGAAGTCGAGCAAGCTGCTTTCGGAACAGGCGTTTTAGTCGACGGGCTTGATTTCTCTGATGATAAAATGCTGCAAGGACGGACGTTCTCTTACTCAGATACCCAACGGCACAGGGTTGGCGCCAACTATCTGCAATTACCGATCAATGCACCGAAAAAACGAGTCGCTACAAACCAGAGTGGAGGCAACATGCAATACAAAGTCGACAGGGCTCCCGGACAAAATCCACATATCAATTATGAACCATCCATTTTAGGTGGTCTGGAAGAAGCAGAGCAGCCCGGAAAAGAGCATACACCACATGTAGAAGGCAAATTAGTTCGCCAATCGATCGATCGCAATGACAATACGAAGCAAGCAGGAGAAACATACCGTGCATTTGAAGACTGGGAAAGAGATGAGTTGATCTCAAACCTAGTCAATGACTTATCGAAATGCGATCCGCGTATCCAGGAAAAAATGATTGCACTTGCGGAGCAAGCCGATGACGAGTACGGCCGCCGCTTGCGTGAAGGACTGGAAAATGCAAAAACGGAACAATCAAATTTAGGTGAAGGAGCTCCGCTTGGCAATATAGACGGTGAAAAAGCGCCAAAAACTGCCGAACAAAAAGGGCATGAAGCCGATCCTTATTAATACAAAAAGGGGCTGTCCAGAAAGTCAGTGAAAACTGATTTTCCGTGATAGTCCCTTTCTGGTTGGAGAATAAATGGGGAACCCCTGACAACCGTCGCTTTCCGTTCCAGGCGCACGCTTTCCGGGGGGCGGGCGG